>CAZPFR010000001.1:0-21096 GCA_964586005.1 uncultured Candidatus Peribacteria bacterium
CCAGTTTTTGAATTTGATGTTTCAAATATAGCTGATCAATATAAACAACCAACTATTATTAAGGAAAAAACTTCTTTGTTTATATTTTCATGGATATATGTAGTTTTACTCTTAGTTATTTTGCTTTTGTTGGTTAAAGCGTTGGTTTCTAAAAAGAGAAAAAATAGAAATACTGTTGTAGAAACAAGTAGTAATTCAAACATTTAATAATGTTTTTTATGTTTTTATGATATACATGAAATATACGTTTCTTTCTTTTTTGTTTTTTTTCTTGTGTTTTAATTCTGTTTTAGCACAACAAGTTGATTCTTCTACTTGAACTATTACAAAAAAAGAATCATTGGATATGGAAAAAATTTATAAAAATGATATTAATCAGGTATCCTTAAAGTTTTGTAATGATTGACTTGATAGTAATAAAATGTCTTCTCGTTTGAATTTATCTTTTAGACCCAATCAAAATAAACATTTATGTGTTTCTTTGTTAAATAGATCAGATATTGATTTATCTCTAGATTTTCATCTTTATCCTGGAAAACTTGATGAAAAATGACATATTTTATGTTCTACTAGTCAAACTTCTCTTTCTTGAGTTATCGTTAATTATCAATCTTTATCTGGTGTTATTAATTTAAATTCCAAACAGATGGTGAATAAATATTTTCCCATGAAGGTTTCTAATGTAGCTTCAGGTGATTATTATTTATGTTTCGCTGTTAGTGTTTCAAATCCTGAAAAACTTTCAACTACTTCTTTTTTTAATTTAGTTGTTCGTAAATCGGGTGATATAACCATCAATGTCTCTTGAAAAAAATATTACTTTAATTGGTTGGATGATATTGTTTTCTGGTGTAAAAGACATATGAATCAGATTTCTCTTTGATGAATAATTGTATTTGCTGTATTGATGTGATATACTTTGTTTGCTCCAACTAAAAAGAAATCAAAAATAAAAAAGCATAATATTAAGAAATAGATTTTGATTTAAATTCTTTTAAAGAAATTATAGATAACAAAAAAGTCCTGAAAATAGGGACTTTTTTGTTGATTTATGTAATAATAAATATTTTTATTAAGATTTACTAATTGTAAAAAATGGTGGATTTGCAGTAACTGTGATTTGTGAAGTATAGGTATCAGGTGCTTGATATGCAGGAACTGTAACTTCAATAGTAACTCCAGAAAGTGTTATATCACAAAGATTTCCTGAACCAACATTTGCTATTCTTTCCATAAGAGTGTATCCACTATTAATACTTGTAAAAGCATCTGTAGCAGTTCCTCATTTACAAGCAATAGTGTCTCCTACTACTGTAGCTGGAGAATGTTTTATTTTTATATTTGCAGCAGGTATAAATGATCACTTAGTTCCTGATGCATTTGTAGCACTAATGTAATAACTCCAGTTACCTGTTCATCATCTTCAATCCACACACTTCCATATTCCTGAACCAGCAGTAGTTCCTGAATTTGATAACCCTGTAATAGTTAATGGACTACCAAGTGTCATAGTATGACCACTTAAATTAAAATCATTGAAAGTACATGTAGATGAACCACTTTGTATTGTCAAAGTTACTACTCCATTGCTTGTTTGAGCATTTGTATATATAGCAGCAAATGTAAATATACCCAAAGCTAAAACTGCGATTTTAATAATTTTTTTGTTCATTTTTGTAAAAATAAAAGAGTAAAAAGATATTTTGTATAAAGATTATTTTCTTTATTTTTTGTAATTATATTCAAAAAATTTCTTTTTGTCAAATTTTTGTATACTTTTTCATTTGTCAATCGTTTTTAGGTGTATTTGTTTGCTATGCTAGAGTAAACATTAGTTTTTTTATTGTATTTTTATTATTAAAATATATGTTTTAGTTTTTATTTGTTATATTTATTTTTATGAAAAAATATTTGGTTTTTTTATTCTTTTTGTTCTTTTTTTGATCTTTTGTTTTTGCGCAGGATGTTAATAATGTTTTGTTGTCTTTTTGTAATGATTGAACAGATAAGATAACCTATGATTATACTGCTGTATTAGAACCTTGAGCAAAAAAGGATCTTTGTATTTTGGCTAAAAATGATTCTTCAGAAGATATTGTTATACAATATTCTTTTCCGAAAGCTTCATTTAGTCCTTGATGAAATCAAATTTGTGAATTGTGAGATGATTTTTCTAAATTTTTTTTAGAAAATTCTAATAGAACTCTTGTTGTTTCCTGATTATCTACTGTTGTGTTGAAAGAAACAATTTTTGCTCCTATTGGTATGTCATGAATGTCTTATGGTTGTCTTGTATATCAAGTAGCAGATGTAAATTCAAATAATTGATGAATGTTCAACTTTGTTGTTCGTAAGGCATTAAATTTAAAATTATTTATATGAGGGGAATCAACTATTGATAAGTCATTGGAATTTCTTACAGCTTCTTGATCGATTTATTCTATGAATAAAAATATATCTGCTGGTTTTAATGAATACGGTGATTTGTTTCTTAATTTAAATGTAAAAAACAAATGAAATATTACTCAAAATATTTCTTTAGAAGGAGTAGTATCTAATTTTTTAGGTTTTCAAAAAGAATTTTCTATTCCTATTAAAAAAGTGATGCCTGGTGAATTATATTCTATATCACAAAAAATTTGAATACTCCCTTCTTATAAGTGACTATTTTCTATAGCTTTAACTTTAAAAGGAGAACCGGTTTTTGAATTTGATCCTTCCAGTATCGATGATAAATATAAGCAGCCTATTGTTATTAGAGAAGAAACTTCTATTTTTGTTTTTTCTTGGATATATGTTGTAATTGCTATTTTTGTAATTTTATTCCTTATAAAAATACTTATTCCTAAAAAGAAAAAAATTATTAATAATTCTGTTAATACACCAATTAATACTACTATTACTCAATAATTTATTGTTTTTTAAATTTATGTATATATATATGAAATTTATTTTAATTTTTCTTTGTTTTTTTTTGGGGTTTTTAAATTTTGTTTCTGCTCAAGATACTATTTCTAACTCTGGTAGTGTTACTGTAGAAGAAAATCTAGATTTGAACTCAATTAATAATGATAACATTAATAATGTTTCTTTTGCTTTTTGTAATAATTGATTTAATACTAAAGATCTTTTTTCTACACTAAATTTGAATATGGATTTGAACCAAAAAAAGCATATTTGTGTGATTTTTATTAATCATAATAAAGAGCCAATATCTCTTTCTGTTGGTTTTTTGCCAGGTACAATAAATGCAAATGGTAATGTTATTTGTCAAAATTCTGAAAAATATAATTCATGAATTATTGTAGATTCTCCATTATTCTCTGGAGAGCTTATTTTGGAACCTAATAAAAATTTTGTGGAATATTTTTCTTTGCGTACAGATTCTTCTTTATTACAATCTGGGACATATTATACTTGTTTGGTATTTAATAACTATAAACCAGGTAAAAAAAATTGAATGTTTGAAATAATTGTTCGTAAAGATGCACCTATTACGCTTAATGTCTCTTGAAGAAAATATTATTTTAATTGGTTTGATGATATTATTTTTTGGGTAAAAGGACATATAAGTCAGATTTCTTTTTGATGAATAATTGTATTAATTGTTTTGTTATGATATGTTTTATTAGTTCCAGATAAAGAAAAATCTAAAAAAAATATTAATAAAAAATAATTTTATACTTTTTATTACTATGAAAAAAATATTTTGAAGTATACTATTGAGTTTTTTTTGTTGAATATCTTATTGAGCTTCTTTGCAAGATCTTGGTATTTCTTTTTGTAATAATCAATCTTGAGTAAATCATCATGCTGTTGATTTTATTGCTCAATCTGGTAAACCGTATGAATTTTGTTTGAAAATAGAAAATTCTAGTAATGAAATAATACCTATTTCAATAGAATTTGTAGATGCAGTAGTTTCTAATGATAGTTTTAATTCCAAAATTTGTTCTACTAATTCAGTATCTTTTGCTCCTTACGTTTATCTTTCTGGAACATCTTTTACTATACCTTGAAATACGGCATATCAAAAAACAGGTCTTCTACAATTTCCTCCAGAATATTCTGGAGCAATTCATGGGTGTTTGGTGTATAATATCCCCAAAACTCCTGATAAAACCCAAAAAGCTTCTTGATTTGATATTATTGTTCGCAAATGAATTTTTATTGATGGTTTAATTTTGGGAAACTATTCTAGAAATTTATTTTTTAACTCAAAAAAAATTGATTATCATGGAGACAGTTTTGATAATTGAGTTACTATAGTATTACCTTTTGATAATAAATCTCCTATTTCTGAATATATTCAGTTTACGTGATCTTTGTCCAATAGTTTGTGATATGAAAGATTATTTTCTAGTTGAGTAATTATCAAATGAGATACCTGATCTCTGTTATCATTTCATTTTGAAAATTTACCTTTTTATAAATGAGTCTATCGTTTTCATTTTGAATGAATATCTTCTTTGAGTCCTCATTTGGATACTTCTCTTGTTCCTGATAGTATGAAAAAATCAATATCTTTTGGTTATGAAAAAAATATCTATATTATTCCTTGGAAAATGATGTTTGTTGTGTTGATACTTATTTTTATTTTATTGTTTATTAAGTTATTGTTGAAAAAAATAGTAAAACGTTAATAAAAAATCAGATTTAATTGTTATCGATTAATAAATAATATAATTTTCATCTATAGTTTCCAGCTGTTTGATTTGCTGGTATAGTTATATGTATATTTCAATCACTAGAGTATTGACCTATTTTTAGACAATCTTCTCCGCTTGGTCTTTGTATATATGTTTTTGGTATCTTGATATTTCCTTGTTTATTGTCTATAGCAGTACCTATTGATAAGATATTGTTTACTTTACCTGCAACAGTATTGATATTGGTTATATTCGCTCTTATGTTGGAAATAGTGTGTGTTGTATACGAAAGATTGCTAGATTGTATTGTTGTATAATAATTACCACAGAGTCAGGATGCATCTCTGATATGTAGTACATTATCTATTGGAATTATACGTTCTTCAGAAGTTGGAATAGATGATATTGCTCATATATTTATACTACCTGATCAATCTATTGTTAAAAATCATCTTTTTATTTCAAGGGTTATTTTTCAAACCCCTCTTGATTGAGCATTGGTTATTCCAGAGAAAAAACTGGATAAAATAATTCCTATAATAAACACACTTATTCTCAAATAAATTTTCATACTAAATATATTCTAAATAAAACGTATATTATTATACAAAGAAATCTTCTTTTTGCAAATTTATTGTTGTTATTATATATATATTTTGAGTTTTGTCATCTTTAAATTTAATTTCTTTTATTTTTTTGTCTCTTTTTGTCTTGTGATTTTTGGTTGATAACTAAATAATATCAGGTAGTAGCTTTTGGTGTTTTTATTCTTTATTACTAATATTTGTCTATATTTGTCTTTCGACTTTTTTATTGTTTTGTAGATATTTTGTTGAAAAAGAATACATAACCCTTATCTTAATTATATTTATGTTCTATCTCATTTGTATGTTTAGATCTTCTTTTGTTCTTTTTTTTGTTTTGTTTATTTGTGTTTGAACTGCTTTTTCCTCTTGGTTTTGATATACAAATCTTTCTTTCTTTGATTGAGTTTCAACAGGAAAGACTCTTTCTTTGGATCTTACTCTTAATAATTGAACAACAGGTTTTTGGGTTGATATATTAAATCCTACTGAAGAACCACATTCTTTAAAATTAGATTTTGTTTCGCAAATAAAAACTTCTGATGGAGATACTACTTGTGATATGATTTCATGAACAATTTTTAGAAATTATTTGTTGCGAAATAGTGGTGCTTTTTCGGTAGATCCTTGACAAACTGAACGTAGAAGGATTGATCTTAATTTTCCAGATTGTGCTAGTTGAACATATCTTGCTTGTGCAATACAGGTTTCACCAACTGAACAGTCTTTATGAAATTTTGATCTTATTGCTGGTAAAGTTAATTTTATGACTTTGAAGGTTGCTCGTAATCCTTTTTGTATTCCTTTTATTGTAAAAACTTTTCCATGAAGCCGTTCTTCATCAAATTTTTCCAATATAGGTGAACTTAGACTGTATGATGAATCTTTTGCTTTAAAATATTCATGATCTGTGATTACAAATCAAAATGGTACTTGAATACTTGAAAGCTTTCTTCCTTCATGAACTTATTATGTAGTTTATAAATGACAATCTCAATTAGCATCATATCTTACTTCTATTGAAATTGTTGAATGATATACCCAAATTTTTGATTTTACTACTTGAACAAATTTGTATAATACTCAAAATAAAAGTATTACTGAAAATGATTGATATCAGTATCAAATAGCTTGAGATCTCAAAAATATTAATGGACAGTATGATTTTATGGTCAATGGAAATGATATAGCTATATTGACTATGAGCTGATTTATTGATGCTGGTATTTTTGTTCTGGATCCCAAAAATTTGAATGGAGATTCTGCTATTAATGTATCCGACATTTCAGTTATTGGTGTTAATTTTGAACTTACTGATCCATATTTTTCTTCGGATATGTTTGTGTGGTAGTTTTATTCTTTTATATGTGTTGTATGAGTTTTTTGAAAAAGATACAATTTTTAACTCTTTTATGTCTTTTCTTGGGTGGTGTTTTTGCAGCAGATCCTAGTTATAATTTTTCGCCGACATCAGGTTCTCAATTAAAACTCCATTGTAACTATATTTGAAATTTATCCCTTGTTGCAAATAGTCAGAATTATAATGCCTTTGAATCAACAATTCGTTATGATTCTTGAAATATTTCTTTGAGTCATTGATCTGTTAATAGTCCATTTGGTCAAAATCAGTGATATGTATTAGCAAATGGTTTATATAGAACGTATTGAGCATTGCCAGCATGACAAAAAAGTTCTCTTAATGTTTTGGCAATTAATTTCTGATTTAGAACATTTAGAAATATTCTTTCTACTACATTTTTCTTTACTGATCGTTTGGGAAATCCAGTTATTTTTTGATCTAGTACAACAGATGATGGATCTACGTTAAATGGTTATGATGTTAATAGTGCTGATATCTTGGCTTGAGTTTATCCTGCTACGTATACTTTTGTACCGCTTCCTTGTATTCCAGATACAATAAATCCTACTATTACTAATATTTATCCTTCAAATGGATCTAGATATATTCGTTCCAATCAAGTTGTTTCTTTTTTGGTTTATGATTGGGCAGGAGAAGCTACTATAAATTGACCACTTCCTTTGGGCTTAAATAATAGAAGACATTATTGGTATCAATGATTTAGTACTGGTATTTTGTCTAATTATGTTGCTTCTCCGGCAAGCGTTGATAATCAAGAATGAGTTAATAAAGAATCTATTAACGCTGTAGTCTCTTGTCTTACTTGTTCATCTGCTTGGTCTTATTTTCTGTCTGGTAGCTCTTTGAATATTAGTGATTGGTATTGAGATGCTTCTCATAATCAATGGACATGGAATAGTAAACGTAGATGATATACTGTTTCTTTTAATGCTCCTGCTCCTTATGAAGTTGAAAAGGAAATTTCGATTTCTCTACAAACTATAGATAATCCTAATGAATATTGACAGATTCATACATGACAAATTTCAATTTCTTTTAATTCTCCTCAAAATCCTGTAGTAACTCGTTTATCGCCAGAAGCTTCTTCTTTTGTTTCCCCAAGCAAGACAAATCCTATAAGATTATTTGTTTCTGATGATTGGGCTGGAATAGATACCTGAAGTTTAAAAATAACAATTTCTTCGTCATGAGGATTGATGACGGGATATACGTATTCTTGATCAGAATTACATATTGTATTGTCTTGATGAAATTATGGTTTGGGAAATGCATGAAAATATATTGTAGAATTTTATCCTTATTTGGATTTACCAGCTAATGAAACAATAATTATAACTTGAGAAGTTAGTGATTTATCAAATAATTATACAACATTTACAACATCTTTTGTTACTAGGCCTGATTGTAGTTATTTTGGTTGTAATACTATTTTGAATGTATCTGTTTTATCATGAAATTTTGCGGGATTATATCAATTTACATGAAATACATTGATTGTTACTTGAGTCTTAAATAACTCTTTGTATCCTTATCTTACATGAAATGATAATGATATTTTGTTTTGTTGATATGAGTGGACAGGAGCAAAATTAATTAGTAATTGAGATATTGTTGATTTAAATGATGTTATTATCAATTGAATTGTTTATTCAGCTAATGATTTATATATTACAGGAGCTAATTTTTCGATGCATAATTGAGTTATTACTGTCAATTAATTTATTTTATTATTATTATTTATGTTTACAAAGAAAAAAATAAGTCTGATATTAATCTTTATCGTTTGTGGTTTCTTTTCTCCATTTGTTTTTTGACAAAGTATTTCTCTTTCATCTCAATCGGGTGATGTATTTTGAAATTGATGTATTGTTCCTGTTGATATTTATGTTGATGCTCAATGAGAAGAAATATCTGCTATTGATTTGGTAATGGAGGCTTCTTTGATCTATAAAGATTTTGTTCCAACAGAAGTATTTCCTTATTATCTTCCTCCAGTAGTGAAATCTAATGGTTTAGTTCATATTGTTTGATTTACTGTAGATCCAAGTGAAAGATTTTCATGATCTAATAAAATATGAACATTGTATTTTGAACAAACTCCTTGATCTTATGATGGTACTGTGAAATTTCTTTTTTTATCTAGTGGAGATACTACTGATACTAATTTAAGTAAAGCTGGATGAATAGATGTTTTGAATCATGTAAAAAATATTACGGTTTCTTTTTCATCAAACCTTACTTCTTGTCAACATGAGTCTCCTTCTATAGAAGGGGGATTTGCTGGGATGACATATGATGAATCTTTGGATGCAACATTACAGAAAATTTATGATAAATATGGATCTTTTTCATTGGCTTATTTTTTGAAAAATAATATATATTTTGTACTTTTTGGTCTTGTTCTTGTAGTGATATTTATTCTTTATCGTAAAGGTTTTTTATCTTATTTTTATAAAAATTTTTTATGAAAAAAATATTCTTCTTAATTCTTTGTATGTTTTCATGTTGATTAGTTTTTGGTCAATATTATTATTTTGATTCTTGAACAACAACATATCCTTATCAGCAATGATGTTCTGAAGAACTCTTTGTTAGATTATCTACTCAATTACATCCTCAATGAGCGATGGCTTGACGTTTTCATCTTGTTTTGGATCCTATTACTATTTCATATACTAATTCTTTGGATGTTCCTACATTGAGAACTAATTTATTTGTTCCTAGTCAAACAACTTTTACTAATTGGTCAGCTTCTTCTTCTCCTTCTTGGCAGCCATGAAGTTCTACAACTATTTTACAAATAGATCGTTCTAATAATTTAGTTCCTTATAAGGGAAATGGTTGATTGTATTGAAGAATTTTATTTGTTCCTAAATACTTTCTTGTTCCTACACAAACTTCATTTGGTATGGAATATAACGGATTGACAACATGATCTTCATCTACTATTGAAACAACTATTAGTGCTTGATGATGAGTAGAAACAATACAACCAGCATCTCAAAATCAATATTTGACATCAACATATCTTGTTTTACAACAACCTTGTGCTGCTGATACCCAAATCCCAAATATTAATTTATCAAATCCTCTTAATTGAGCAAATAAACAATCTCATACTGCTTGAATAACCTTTTCATTAACTGATGTCTGATGACAAAGTTCGCAAGTTCCTTATGTATGGACAGGTGGTAATTTATGGACATGAAATATTTGGTGAATTGATACTCAATATTGAATAGATATATCATCTTTAACTATTTATCTTTCTTGAAATAATCAAAATCGTTTGTTTACTTGATCAACTTATGCTCTTCCTTATTGAGCTAAAACTTGGCAATTTCTTGATAGAAATTATACTGTGCAAATTCCTTCATCGGTTTTATTTGATTATTGAATAGAAAAAGAGATTCAATTTACTGTTTCTGTAAAGGATCATAATTGAAATATTCAAACAAATACCATTTCTTTTAATCGTCCACAAAGTCCTACATTAATTCCAAATTCTAGATATCCTGTTGAGAATTCTTTGTTTGTTCAATATAATGTTCCTATTAGATTTTGAGTTCAAGATGATTGGGCTGGTATAGATTCTTGAAGTATTGTGGTAACGCTTAGTTGAACTGATTGAACTAAGTATTGACCATATTCTTTTAGTTGAAATTCTTTGTTGTTTTCTGGTATTGCTGGTAATGCATTACAACCTAATTGAATTGTTGAATTATCTGATCATTCTGATTTTCCTTTGTCTTGAACAATTCTTGTTCATGTGTCTGTTCGTGATATGGAATGAAATCAATCAAATATTTCAGATTATAAATTTTCTGTGAGGCCTGCATGTTCGTTTTTTTGATGTTGATATGAAAAAAATTTATATTTTAAAAATACATTTCATTGATTAACAAAACCTACATTATTTATTTCGTGATGAATCAATCCTTCATTTTATGTGGATAATGGTACTTGATATATAAATTGTGGTGTTGAAAATCAGTGACTTCGTATTTATAGATGAGATCAAAATGCGTCTTCATGAAACGAAGCTCAATTGATTACTGTATTAGAAAAAAATACTTTGTATATCATGGGAAATCATATTAAACTTGTTCTTTCTTGATCTACATTAATTATAAAAAAATTATTTGATTATTGATCTCTTTGACAATGATGAGGTTGGGGTGGTTGAGGTTCAAAAATGGATTATTGTCCTGACTGAGATGATTCTTTTAGTTATTATGATGGTATTTGTCATGGAAATATGCATGGATCTGCAAAAACATGTCCTGTTCCAAGTTCTCCTTATGATCAAGAATTAACAGATGCATTTCAATTTGCTTATGGTGTTTGAATAACAACTATGTGTCCTATAGAAAATGCAGCACTTACTTCACCTCTTTTGAGAAAACATTTAGCAAAAATGATTGTTGAATATTCTGTTGTTAATGTTGGATTATATCCAGATATTACCAAGGAATGATGTGATGCTTATGATGATATGGATGACCAAACTCCGGAAATGCAATCCTATAGTAAACTCGTTTGTCAGCTTTGATTGATGTGATTAGAATCTAATTGAATACAACCAAAGAAATCTTTTGATCCAGAAGAGATTGTTACAAGAGCTCAATTTTGAACTATATTATCTAGATTGATTTTTGGTGATGAGTATAATATCCATACATGAGAAAATTATGAACGATATGAAAAACATCTTAATGCATTAAAAAGTTATCAAGTAATAAACAATATTGAAACACCTGGAATGTCTGAAATGAGAGGTTGGGTAATGTTGATGCTTCATCGTACGTATAGAAACGGTATGGTAAATAAATATCGTATGTTACATAATGCTGAAAATTCAATAAGAGTTTTATATGGTTCTGAATAATATTTTTTATGAAAATTTTTTCTTGGAATGTAAATTGAATTCGTGCTGTTTTACAAAAAGGTTTTTTGGATTGGGTTTCAAGAGAAAATCCTGATATTCTTTGTTTACAGGAGGTAAAAGCATTTGAAACCCAGATTCCTGTCGAGCTTAGATTCTTTTTGCAGGATTATCAGTACATCTGGCACGCTGGACAAAGACCGGGATATTCTGGTGTTGCTACTTTTTGGAAAAAAACATTAGATGTTCATTCTATGAAATCTACTTTTGCTGAAGTAGAACATTTTTATGAAGATGGAAGGGTAGTAGAAATTCAATTTTCAGATTTTGTATTATTAAATATATATTTTCCTAATTGATGAGAAAGATCTGATTGAACCGAAATGCTTTCGTATAAATTAACATTTTATGATAAATTTTTGGAATATTGTAATAATTTACGTGCACAATGAAAAAAAATTATTTCTTGTGGTGATTTTAATATCTGTCATCGTGAGATTGATATAGCTAGACCAAAAGAAAATGAAAATTCAATCTGATTTTTGCCTATTGAAAGAGCTGAAATGGATAAATTACTTGATCATTGATATATCGATGTTTTTCGTCGTTTTAATCCAGATCTCAAAGATAAATATACATGGTGGAGTTATAGAGCGGGTGCAAGGCCGAGAAATGTTTGATGGAGATTAGATTATTTTTGGGTTTCTGAAGATGTTGTTTCATCAGTCACTTGTGTAGATCATCAGGATATGGTGATGGGAAGTGATCATTGTCCAATTTTTTTGGAATTAGATTATTGAATGTAGTATAAAAATAAATTTTCTTTGTGTAATTTGTTTGCTATAGATTTAATATCATCTATTGTTAGACTTTTGTATTTTTGAAGTATTTCTTCTAATGTTTCGATTTTGTTGTAAAGTAAATATTGCGCACCTAAAAAACTAGCCATTTCATCTGATGATTCTATTCCCATTTGTAGTTGGCCTATTGTATATCCTAACGTATTATTAAATTCTTCTTCAGAAAAATTACCAAGTGATATATCTTCAATTTCCTGGTAAATTTTTTCTACTCAAAAATTAAATCTTTCTTTGTCTATACCTGCTCTGATTAAAAAATTTCCATCGTCTTGTCCGCTTAAGTGAGATGCACTGATATAATAACATAATCATTCTTTTTCTCTGATATTTTGAAATAATCTTGATGACATATTTCCTCATAAAATAGTTGCTAGTACATTTGCTGCAAATCTTGTTTCATCGTTTCATGTAAATCATGGTGCCGATAATATAAGATGATTTTGTTCGGTTTTTTTATTAAAAAAATCTGATTTTTTTTCTGGTTTATAATTTGTAAACCATGTTTTCTCATGATTTTTTTTCTCGGGTAATGTACAAAATATATTAGCTATTTGATCTTCTATATTTTCTTCATTTTCAATTTTTCCTGAAATTATTATTATCAGATTGTCTTTGGTGTATAAGTTATTTTTGTGAATAAATAAGTCTTCTTGGGTAAAAGAAAGAATATTTTCTATAGTTCCTATGGTAGGTCGTCAATAATTATTGTTTCCAAAATACCATTCTTGTCGTTTTTGAACTACTAATGCCATTGGATTATCTTCGTACATTTTTAGTTCTTGGATAACAACTCATTTTTCTCTTTCCAATTCATCAACTGGAAATTGAGCACTGATCATCATATCTCATAAAACATCAATTGCTTTAT
Organism: uncultured Candidatus Peribacteria bacterium; assembly: GCA_964586005.1. Taxonomy (GTDB): domain Bacteria; phylum Patescibacteriota; class Gracilibacteria; order Absconditabacterales; family Absconditicoccaceae; genus UBA5124. Next base: position 13,228 of record CAZPFR010000001.1, read on the forward strand.
GGATAAATTCAGGAGCGCATTTTACATAATATCCAGCATATTCATCGCCTGTATATGCGTTAAATTCTCATCAAAATTTATCTACTGCTTCAGCAACACTTTTGGGTGTTGGATATTTTTTTCCACCTTTAAAAAAAAGATGTTCTAAAAAATGACTAATTCCATTAGTTTTTTTTGATTCATATTGGCTTCCAGCTTTGCACATAATTTCTATTGTTGTAGAATTACTATCTGTTATAGGTGTGAAAATACAATCTATACCTTGAATTCTTTTTATTTTATATATCATTTTAAAAAAAAGTATTGACAAATTTAAAAAATGGATTATAATACTAATGTTTTGATGGGAATATAAACTACACAATCTTTATTCCTTTTGTTCTTTTTATGGAAAAAATATTATTTAGTAAAAGAAAATTATTTAAAATTTTTTCTAGTACAAAACTTATTTTATGAATTTTCTTTCTTGGTTCAAGTGTCTTTGCAAATTGAGACGTTTTTTCTCAACCGATTGAAATAGAAAAAAAAGATCTTTCAGTTTTTGTTTCTAGATTGTCAGAGAGATTACAGGGAGTTGTTTGAGAAATAATAGAACTTTCTACTCAAAAAAAGATATCTTTTACTGATTGAACTCAATCACAAAATGATGTAGTTAATAGAACATTAATTGATGTTCAAGATCATGTTTATGAGAAAGATATTTTGTCTTTGGTAGATTTATGAGTTGTGGATTCTTATCGTGAAAAATTTTATCCAGATAACTATCTTCGTAGATATGAATTAGTTATTATGTTAGTTAAATATCGTTTTGCTCAGCAAAAAAAGCAGATACCACCTGTTGTTTTTCCTTTGCGTTGATGGTTTTTTGATGTAGCTCAAAATATATCTTATGCTCCATATGTTGCTTATGCAGAACAACAAGGTTGGATTTCTCAACTTATTACTCAAAAGGATGATAAGAAATTTTATTTTCCTAATAAGTTTTTGTCTAAAATGGAAATTTGTACTCTTTTACAATTGGATGTCTCTCATCAATTTTGTACACAAGATTATATAAAAAGGGGAGAATTTGTTCATCTTTTGTTGAGATGATTTTCAAACATTGATAATTCTCTTGAAAATACTTCTGATACAGATCAAGAAAATTCTTCACACGTTATAGACCAAGCTAAAAAGCTCTTTTCGTTTGTAATTACTAAATAAAAAAACTTTCTCTTTTTTTGACAAGGTAAAAATTCTGATTATAATTGGGGTAGTCAGAATTTTTATTTATTATGTGTTTCTTATGTTACCTCATGTTTCAACTGTTCATCATCATGTACTTCGTCATACAAAAAACGTTATTCATCATGTAAAAAAACATCATCGTAAATATTTATTATTTTGATGAATTGCTTCATGATTGTTTCTTGCTGTAAAAATTATGATATTTTTTGTTACGAGTTATACATTATATAATCTTTGAAATGATTTTAGTTATGCAAATGAATCATTGTTATCTTGAGAAGTTAATTCATGAGATCAACAAATATTATCTTGAGAAATTAATTCATGAGATCAACAAACTCAGACTCAATCTTCTTTAACTTGTAATGGTGATTGATTTTCTTCTCTTATTTCTTGATGAAATATTTATTCTTGATCTATTTTAATTTCTTGGCAAATTTCTGATGCTTGTGCAAATGAAAATATTATATTACAACTTTATGATCATAATCAGCAATGGATTCCATTAATTACTTTACCCTGAAATCAAACGTGATTTACTTTTAATTCATTATCTCTTTTAAGCTGATTTTATGATCAGATATGAACAGGTGATAATTGAGAACCTATAATAATTTCTCAAGGTTTATATACATGAGTTTCAACAGGTTCTTGGGATCATTATCGTTTAAAATGGGTTACAAATTCAGGTATTGTTTTGTTTGAAACAGCGGAATTTTCAATAGATAATATGGCTCCTCAAATTTCTCAGATACAAGTATCTTCTTGAACTTTATCCTCTTGAACTGTTGGTATTTGAAAGACACTTACTATTATATTTACTTCAACGGAACAATTAACTTGAGTATCTGTTCTTGTTTGACAGACCTGATTAGCTAATTTTACAAATGTATTGGGGACTAATTATACGTATTCTTATACATTAAAAAATACTGATCTACAATGATATATTCCTTATACAATATCTTTTATGGATCGTGCTATGCATACATGAGCTATTACTTGATTGTCTCAATTGTGGTTTGATGCTAATTACCCACAATTAACTAGTTTTGCATTATCTGGTTATGACTTTTCTTTTGTAAGTTCAGAATCTATACAAGCAACATCTTTTGTCTTGATAAAAAATACTACTAGTTGATGGTTATTTAATATGACTTGATTAGCTACCTGACAATATTTTTCGTTACCAACATTATCATTAAATACTGATTATGATATGTGAATTATAGCAAAAGATTTAGCAGGAAATGAAAGTAAGGCTGCATTTTCTTTGAGTCGTACTCAGTCTTGATCAATATCTTTTGTATTATTAGCAATTGCTTATGGAGATACTGTTATTACATATTCATCAGGTACTAACTTTTTGACTCAAACATGAACTCAGCTTTCTTGAACTCAACAATCTTCTATTTTACCTCAATTTAAAGATGTAATTAATGAATTTACGGAATGTAAAAAAGAAATTCAACATTTTACTATAGAAATTCAATTAAAGGGTAATCCCTTACTTATTTATATGCCAAAATTTCAAAATAATCAGATTAAAAGTCTAGTTAATTCTTTTATAGTTTATTCTTTGAAACAACTTGAAAATAAAAATCTTCAAAAAAATAATCTCAATGATATTACATCTGAATTTAATACCTTTTTGGATATTTTGAAACTTGTAAATGATGATGATAGTGTATGTAAACAAAATCTTTCAAATTATCATAGACAACAATTTGAAGAATCTTTGAAATTATATTGAATAAAATTTTAATTAATTGAATACCTCAACCTCTCTTGTATTTGGAGAGGTTTTTTTGATAGTTACTGTTGTTATTTTATCTAATCATAATTTTTCTTTGAATTTTGGTCGTTCGACAATAATATATTCAAATTGATGAATTTGCTCTATAATTCCTTTTTCTATAATTTCTTGGTATTCTTTGATTCTTCGCATATCTATATGAAGTATTGTATCATCATAAATATTGATATAGGTATATGTCGGACTGTGTACTTGATCTGTATTTATTCCTAATCATTTTACAAAGCCTTTTGTTAGTGTGGTTTTTCAGCTTCCTAAGTCTCCTTCTAATAACAATATTTTATATTTTTTTGATAGTTGTTCTCATAAAATTTCCATTTCTTGAGGGGTTTTTATTAATTGCATAGGTATAATAGTATAATAAAATTCTGATTATTTCATCGCTTGTATTTTATAGTAAAAATTTTATATATATCAAGATATCGTAAGGTTAGGTTTTAATTTTTAGTTTTTTTTATGAAAAAATTATTTATTTTGGATTGATCTGGATTTTTATATAGAGCTTATTATGCTTTTCCACCTTTACTCAATGCTCAATGAGTCAATCAAAATGTTGTTTATTGATTTGTTCGTATGATATTGAAAATATTAGCTCAAAAACCAGACTATTTTGTAATAACTTGGGATTCTCCGATAAAAACCCATAGACATGATTCTTTTCCAGAATATAAAGCAAATCGTAAAAAAATGGAGGATGATTTTAAGCAACAAATTCCTCTTACTCAAAATATGGTAGAAAATATGAAATTACCTCATTTGGTTGTTCCTTGATATGAGGCTGATGATATTATTGCTACTTTAGTAGCTTTATATAAATCACAACCCGAATTAGTTATTGATATATATTCATCAGATAAGGATCTTAAACAGTTGTTGGATCATACTGTTTTTTGTGTTGATCCTATGAAAAATAATCGTGTTGATGTTAAACAATTTATGCAGGAGTTTTTGTTTGCTCCTCATTTGATGTTAGATTATCTTGCTTTGGTTTGAGATAGTGCAGATAATATTCCTGGTGCAGCTGGTATTGGTCCAAAGAAAGCATCAGATCTTATCAAAAAATATGGAAATGTAGAGCAAATTTATGCACATATAGATGAGCTTTCTTTGGATATCAAACAAAAACTCCTTGATAATCGTGAAATAGTAGATATTAGTAGATGATTAGCAAAACTTCATATTATTGATTGATTTGAAACTATTATATCAGATTTGAAATGTTCAATAGATTTTGATCTTTTTAAAAAAGTTTTAGTTACTGATTTACAATTTTCTTCTTTGGAAAAAACACTTGATGAAATGAAAAAGAAGTTTGTTTTACCTCAACAAACCTCTTTATTTTAAATTTTTGAAAAGAGGTGATAATAACCACCTCTCCCTATTAGTTGTTTTTAAAATTTCTGTTGTATGATGGGTTCAAAAACTCATCGATAAATGCTTCGGTACATGTTCTTATCCACATTTTTTCGAATTGGTTGTGGATGATCGTTACCTCTTGGCTCATTGTGTTGCCAGGTTTATCTACCAGGCGCTGCCGAATTATGTTTAGCTCGTTTGTTATAGAGCTAAAAAAATTCTCATCTGTAAAGCTCATTACCTTCATATTTTCTGGAGCGATGAATTCAATGATTTCTTCGGGATAGCTCCTAAAAATTTCAACGGTTCTGTCTTTCTCTTTTCCTAACTCTTCAAGAGCTTTAAATGTTATTTTTCCTTTTTGCTCTTGTATGGTTACTTCGCTGGTTTTAATAGCGATATATAGCCATTTGTCCAGATTGTTTGGATCCCTCATTCTGATTGGGTTACCATCTTTTCCTGGAGGCCAAATCGTGTCATTTATTTCAACCATCATTTCATACGCGTGCCAACGGATTATGGCTTGCATTTCTCTTTCCAGTGAACCTCCATAGACGATTTGTCTATATTGTTCTTCTTCTTTTGTACAAGAAGTAGCTCCTAGAATAGCTAACATTATGATTATCAATAATTTTCTCATATTTTGTTAATTTTTTTGTTTTCATTTTTTGTTAGTTTATGTATTTTAAATAAAAAGTCAAGTTTATTTTTTGTAAATAGATACATTATATCTAATGTGTTTTTACAAAAAAAAACGTCGAGGAATAACGACGTTTTTTTGATATATACTTATACTATTTTTTAAATCTGATTTAAATGCTGTTTTATAATATTTCTAATGCTATTATTTGACTACCTCATCATAAGCTTTGAGACAACATACTATTTACTATTTCTGGTAATTTTTCGCTATTTGATTTTTTTAGATTAACTATTCATAGATATTGAGAAAGAATTATTCTTTCATCTTGATTCATAGCTTTTGTTATACTTTGAAGAAGTTGAGGAGTGACTGATCAAGCTTCTAATAAAGTAGTTGCAGCTGTAGTTACCTTATTTTCATCTATAACTTTTCCATATACATCAGCAATATCTCCTATAACTTCTTTCGTATCTATTCTTTCTATAAAAATTTTACTTATGAAGTTTACATAATTGTTAACATCTTGGAAATATCTTGCTACAGCTAATTTTGATCTTAAAAGAATTATTTCTTCATCAGAAATTTCTGATCAAAAGTATTCCTTAAATTTGTTATCATCTAAAATTAATGCATATTTTGTTCATAAATTATTGGTATTTATTAATTTTATAAATCAATCTTGATTCATTTTTATCAGCATACTTATTGCTCCATGAGATTCTATTTTTTGATTTGAATCTAATTTTGCAAAGAATCTATGAAATAATGTTTCATTTCCTTCACCCATACCTACTGTTCAGATATTTGGATCTATAACGATATATTTGATATTTTTCTTTTTTAATCTAATTGAAGATTTACAACTATCATTATCTGACATATCTTCTCGTAATCATCCTACCATACCATCAGATACTATATTTTTTTGATTGTGCAAGAAGTATTGTATATATGTTCATGCTATTAATACGCCATCTGTATCTTTTCTTCATTTTACCTGTTCAATAAATTTGTTATAGTATGGAAATTGTAAATCAAAAACATCTTTTCGTGTATAACTATTCACAATGGAGGTTTTTTGTTGTAAATTTTCATCTAATTCCATTGACTTACCTGTATTCATTTTGTACCATGAAAATGGTCCACCAGTTCCTTGAGAAGAAATTCTTATAAAATTGAAAAAAATCTGAATTATTCATCGAATAGCAAATATTATTAGAAAAAAGTACAATAAATTTTTATCACTTTCTTTCTTACTATCGTGAATTAATTCATTAATATATATTATTGAAGATAATATTGTCCATATAACTAATCATAATCCGTACCAGAGAATTCATCATCCTATTATCCACCAAATTGCTCGTCATAATATTCAGATACTACTTATACTAATTAATGTTTTATTGTTCTTTATATATCAATATAGTAATCCTAAAACGATAAATACCATTGTAAATAATCGTATGAATCAAATATCTGTATAATAACTGCTTAAATTTTGTAATGATCGATTAAATGAAATATTTAAAGGAATAATATATCTATAAGGAATAAATATTTTTCCGTTTTCTGTTCTGATTGCATGGTTTTCGTAATATTGTTTGATACTTAATGCTTCGTCTCTATATTCAATTATAGAAGCTACTTGTCATTTTTTTTCTGCATTACTAATAGCTTTTTCTACTATTCCATAACTTTTAGATTTTGGATTTAGTTCGTCTAAAAGTCATTTTAATCATTCTAAATTGAATGATAAAACTAGATCAGAATTATTACACAATATTTTTGCGTCTTTATTTAATCAATAACATGTATTATCTTTTGGATACATTAATCTTAATAATCAATATCCAATATTTAATCCTTTTGTTTTTGTAAATTCTTTTCGACCGTATCAAACGTATCTTCAAACATCTTCGTTTCAAACTACGGCTTTTTGTAAATTTTTATTTAATTCTTCTTCTGAAAAATTTATTATCTTACATTCTTCTGGGGATAAATTTTCTTTTTGATCTTGATCTATTATTGTTTGTTTATCTAAATTTTCTACAGAATTAGTTGCTAATAATAACGATTTTGTAAATGTTCCTATCGAAAAATCTCCTTTTTGCATCTGGGAATATAAGATATGTGTTCATTTGAATATAATTAATGTAATTACTATACTTATGGCCCATATTCAAATATTTAAAATATTCTTTTTTATATTTTTAAAATGTTTTTGGATATATCACTGAATAATTCCTATTATTGTTATAATTATTCATGCTATTACTATTTGTTTTCCTGTTTCTGGGTTAATAATATCTTTAGCGTTTGCTATTTGTAAGATACCGGTAATACCCGTTATTATTACACCTAATCCTATTGCTATTATATTATTGATTCGTAGTGATACCAGTATCAATCAAAAGAGAGCGATATCAATGAAAGCTGTTTGCTTTGACATTGCTGCTAAAGCAAAAAATATTCAGGATATAATAATATACTTTAGTGTATTTGTTTTTTGTTTGTTTTTGTGATTTTTTTCATAATTCAAAAAAATAAATCAGGAAAGCATTCATAACATTGTAATAGCCATTACTCAAAGATCAGTTTTATTGTCTACAAATACTAAAAATGCTCACATACCACTGGTTAACCATAGCAATAATAGAAATCGTCCTAAATAAAATGTAATTTTAGTCCCTAGTGTTTCTTTTGGTGAAAAATATGTAATTATTTCATTAATAGTTCCTAATCCTAATATAAGTACCAATAATCCACTTAAAAAGTTCATTGCTACTGCTACAGTATCTGGTCCTATCCAAAATCGTTTTATTGC
>CAZPFR010000001.1:21196-39084 GCA_964586005.1 uncultured Candidatus Peribacteria bacterium
TCATTCAAATTTTTCTTCTATAATTTCTTGATATGTTTTCAAATCTTTTCTATAAAAATAGATAGCTACTCACAGCCCAATAAATACTAACCAAGTAATTATTCAGTATAATATGGTAAAACTCGCTAATACTTTTATTAGAAGGAGAAAAATTCACAATCCTAATCAAAAATTTAAAAACAATTCTTGTAGTCTTAACTGAGGTAAACGTATTCGATATTTATTTATTATATGACCAATACTTGTTAGTCATATTATAATATATAATCCTAAAAAATAGAGTATTAATGTATTGATTATTAGCATTACAAATCAAGAAGATCAAATTATTCCTTCTTTTATAATGGTGTGAGCCATTCAAAAAAGCAATAAACCACTTGGTAATCGACCTATTAATAGATTTTTTAGTGAAAATTTTTTATTTCGTATAATATATCCTAGAGGTAATATTAATGCTATTATTCATCGGATAATTATTTTTCGGTTAGTAAAACTTCCAAACATTGAGTAGTAATACGTATGGTTTGCCATAAATTCTTGATATATAGAAAACCCAAAAATTGTACATAATAAAATCCCAATAATTAAAAAAATCTTTTGTTTCATAGAATGATATAATACAATTAAAAAAATCTGATTTATATTAGAAATATGTTTGTTATTTTCAAGTCCGATTCGTTTTTAATACTCTGTTTTTCTTGACTTTTCCCTTGCTTATTTTATATAAAAATGTATATTTTTTTGTGATTTTATGTCTTATAGTGTCCTTTATGGAATATGATCAAAAGTTATTGGCACTTTTGGATGTGGTAATAGATACCTATATTACCAAAGGAGAACCAATTGGTTCTAAATTTTTGCATTCTCAGTGAGAATTAGAATATGCTCCTTCTACTCTTAGAAAATATCTTAATATTTTGGAACAACAAGGTATGGTTTATCAACCCTATAATAGTTCTGGTAGAATTCCAACTGTTCAAGGTCTTACTTTATATATAGAACATTTTCTTGCTCAGCAAGAACAAGAAACATTAAATGAAATTGTTGGTGCTAGGGATAATATGAAACATCTTGTAGAAACTTTATGAGCTATTGCAGATGGCGTTGTTGTCTGATTTTTGAGAAATGATGAATATTATTATTTGGGTATAAATAATTTACTTAGAGATGATTTGATAGATCAATATCAAACTACTAGAAGTATTATTAGTTTTATTGAAGAAAAGAAACTTGTAAAATTTCTTGATGGTAAAATGTTTAAAAAAAATCAGATTTATTATACTTTTATAGAAGATCATGATATTATGATTTCTTGTTTGTATGTTAAAATTCAGATAGAATGATATGATGGCGTTGTGAGTATTATTTGACCTACAAGAGTTAATTATAAACAAAATGCTGCAATAATGAAAAAACTTTTAGCTAGTTTTTTTTAACATATGTCTCCAGAAATCAAAGAAAAAATAGATCAATCAAAAGATATTCTTTCTCCTGAAAAAAATGATTTTAAAAATCTTAAAGAAGAAACTCTTTCAAATATTTCATTGGTTTCTAAAATGAAAAATTTATTATTTTCTTTCAAAGAATCATTGTTAAAAAAAAATGATCTTGGTGAACAACCAGAAAAAAAATCAATGGATATTACTGAACTTATTTCTCTATTACATATAGAAAAAGAAAATATGGAGAAAAAAATTGTTTCAGAATATAAACATGATTTAGATATTTTTAAAAAATGAGTTGGTATACCAGATTATTATAATGATTATGCCAAAAAATGATCTGTTGAATTTTTAAAATCATCTGCAGCATTAAGTCTTTATCAACATGTTTCTGATTCAAAGAATGATTCTAATATTATTGCTCGTTGGATGTGATTTATTGCCGAAAAACTTCTTTCATAATTTTATTTTTTTCTTTTTCTATGTCTGATATAATACAAAGCGCATGATGAATTATTTATTATATTGATTCTAATGATGGCGAACCTAGATATCTTTTGATAAAAAGACAAGCTCTTTCTGGAAAAATAGAATGGGTCTCTCCTAAATGAAAAATAAAGGGTACAGAATCATTGGAAATGGCTGCTATAAGAGAAGTTAGTGAAGAATCTTGAATTCCTATCAATCAACTAAAATTGAAACAAATGATAGGAACTACTCAAATTAGAAATATTGATCATAAATGACTTATAGATAAAGATGTGACATATTTTTTGATGGAATTTTTGTGAAATCCTAGTATCATAAGTATAGAACAAGTTGAATGATATATTGGTATTTATAAGTGGGCAACTTTACAAGAGGTATTATGATTGATTTATTATCAAGATATAAGAGAATTGATAAGAAAAAGTTATTTATTAATAAAACAATGACAAAAAAACAATGATGTAAAGAAAAAATTTTTGGAACAACTTACATAATCTTTGTAGTTGAATTTTTTAATTGCTTTTGTATATTTATTATGTTATTATATATTTTATATTTTTATTTTTCCTTGAAATGACAGACAAACAACTAGAAGTCTCTTATAGTTTTTACAATGTTCCTATTTATAAACAAACTCTTATAAAAGATATAGTGGAAAAAAATATAGATGGAAAATTAGATACTTATCTCAAAAAAATTTATACTAAAGCAGATGCTGAAGTTCGTTTAAATTACAAAATTCAAAAAAATAAACAATGAAGATATGAAGCAAAATTTTTATTTGATTGTGATTGACAATTATTTACTTATAGTAGCAAAGTCTGATTTAAATATGTTGAAGATCTTGTTAATCATGCATTTAAACGTTTCAAAGAATTCTTATCTTCCTATTAATTAACTTATTTTACTTTGTATCTTATTTATTATAATGTCTCAAAAAACTAATTATTTAACAAAAGAATGATATGAAAAACTTGTTACCGAGCTACATAAATTAAAAAAAGAAGAATTACCAAAAATATTAGAAAGATTAGCGGATGCAAAATCTATGTGAGATCTTTCTGAAAATTTTGAGTATAAAGCTGCTCTTGAGGATAAAGATTTTGTTCAAACAAGAATAAATGAAATAGAAGAACTTCTTTTTGATGTAGAAATTATTCAGGAAGAAAAAAAAGTTTCTAAAAAGGCAGATAAATTTGTTGATTATTGAACAACAGTTACTTTTTTTGTTGAATGAGATAAAGAATATAAAATTGATATTGTTTGAACTTGAGAAGCATGATTGTACGAAAAAAATGTCAAAATATCTTTTGATTCACCTCTGGGTATTGCTCTAAAGGGTAAAAAAATATGAGATATAGTTAAAATGAAATTATCTACATGAAGACTTGATGTAAAAATATTGGATATTAAATAATTTATTATACTTAAAATTTGAAAAAAAGGATCGTGAGATCCTTTTTTTAGTTTATTATCTTTGTTTCGGTTATTTTTCGCTCATTTCGCATATCAAAAGTTACTTTACACCTTTTCCCTGTTGAGTGATTATCTATAATAAGGCTTATCTTATCATTATTTTCATATTCTAATAAACTTCAATGTATTTCTCGTGTATCTTTGTTCTTTTCTTGACAAGCTTGCTTTATTTCTTTTGTTTTATTATCTAAAATGAAATCTTTGTCGACGATTCTTATAATACTTGATGTGTTTAATATCATTTCTTCTTCAATATTTTTGAATATATATCAAAACATAGTTCCGTCAAAAACTGTTCGTAATCAAGTTCCGTGTTTGTAATAAGTATATCATCGATAAGAATCAAAATTTTCTTTTTGTGTATCATTATAATCTTCTATTAAATAATTACAGTCCCTTTGTCTTAATACTCTGTTACATAAAAAACGTTCTATACTAAATAATTTTTCATTAGCATACCATATTTCAATTTCTTTTTCATTTTTCTTGGCAGATAATGTTTGTTGGTTAGAAAAATCGATATATATCATATCTTTTAGAAAAAAATAGGTATTGTTTTTTATAATCAATCATTGATCAATAAGTTTTATTATTTCAACATCTATTATAGGTGTTGATTTTTTGATGTCTTTAATAGTTCCTCTTATTTCGATATTTCCTGTGTAATTATTTAAATTAAATAAACTGCTCTTTAGAAAAAATATTTTTCAATGTTTATCTGTAATTTTATGGGTATATAAAGGAAAATTATTTTCTATACTTATTGTTCCTATAATACTTGTTGCTGTTCCTATTTTATAGGTATTATCTCTGTTACGAATAATAGAACTATAGATATTGTCACTAATTCTTGCTATAAAGAATGCTCAAATAATAATAGCAAATAAAGTAATTATAATTTTTTTAATCTTTTTTTTTCTCTGAAATGTTCTAATAACCATTAGGTTATATAGTGAATAAAAACTTTACAAAAGTAATTTTTATTATATAGATTTTTTACTTTAAAACAAGTGTTTATTTGCTTAGCTTTTTTTCTAATTTTCAATCATCTAAATAAATGATATTATCTGCAAATTTTAATATATTTTGATCGTGTTCTATCATGAGGACAGTATCTCATTTGTTTAAAAATTCTCTAATTACTTTTAAAAGTTTTTCTATATCAGACATATGAAGTCCAACAGTTGGTTCATCTAGAAAATAAAGACAATGTCATTTATATGATTTTAAGAGATGTTTTACGAGCTTTATTCTTTGACTTTCTCATCAAGAAAGAGTATGAGCTGGTTGTCCCATTTTGAGATATCAAAGTCCTATATTTTTCATAAGAGTTAGTTCTTCTCTGATATTATCAATTTCTTTAAAAAATTCAGAAGCATCATCTATGTACATTTCTAATATTTCACTAATATTTTTTCATTTTCGTTTGATTTCTAATATTTCGTTTTTATATCTTTTTCCTTTACAGAGGTCACAGGGGATATAGGTGTCAGGTAAAAATTGGAGTTCTATCTTTTTGTATCCATACCCATCACATGCTGTACAAGATCATTTACTAGAGTTAAAACTGAAATAACTTGAATTGAATCATAAGTATTTACTTTCTGTAGTATTGGCGTACAGTTGTCTGATGTGATCGAATGTTCCAATAAATGTTGCTGGGCATGAACGAGGTGTTTTTCCTATACTTGTTTGATCAACATAAATTACATTTTTGATTTCTTCATGCCCTGTGATTGTATCAACAGCTAAATCTTTGTAAAATTCTTGTAAAGCTAAATTTTCGTAGTGTTCATATTCACTTTTGTGAATAATAGGGGCTGCTAATATTTCTTGTCGATTCCATCATTTTTTCAATAATTGTAATCTAATATAACTTTGTATAAATTTTGTTTTTTCGTTGAGAAATCTGTATAATGTTGTATACATAAGTGTAGTTTTTCCTGCTCATGAAGGTCATGTTATTATGGTAAAACTTCCTATATCTATGTCTACGGATACATCCTGTAAATTATACTTACTTGCTTTTCTAATGTGAATTTTTTTATTTGTTGGCGTATGCTCAAAATGTATATTTACCTTTTTTTCTCCTGTAATATATTGAGCAGTTAATGTTTTTGAAATTAAAAATTCTTTATAAGGTCAATTAAATAACAGTTTTCCTCAAAAATCTCATGCTCCCGGTCATATTTCAACAATTCGATCTGATGCTTCTATAAATTCTTCGTTATGCTCTACTACAATAATAGTATTTCCCATATCTTTTAATTTTCTTATTGAATTTATTGCCTTTGCAATTTCTTTGTCATCTAGTCCTATTGTAGGTTCGTCTAATACGTAAATAATTCCTGTGAGTTTATTTCCTAATTGTTTGGCTAATCTTAATCTTTGTATTTCTCATCCGGATAATGTGTCTATACCTCTATTTAACATAAGGTATTTTAATCCTAATTCTTGAATTGTTTCACATCTATCAATTAATGGTTGTGTTATTCTATTTATTAAAGTTTTATCTTTATTTGAATTGTCTTTGTAAAATTTGAGAATGGTAATGAGTTCGTGAAGAGGTGTTTTTTGTAAATTTGAAATATTATATTTATTAAATTCTGATTTATTTTTTTCTATAGTTATAAATACATTTAGACTTTCTTTTTTAAGTTTGTTTCATTGACATTCTGGACAGGTTCTCATTTCTAACATTGCTTGAAAATCCACGGTTAGTAATCATTTTGCATATTGATCTTTGATTATTTCTTCGATTCATTTATAGGTAATACTCATAAATTTTGCATTATATTGAATTCTTAGAAGTTCGTTATCTCAAAATAATACTACATGTTGAAATCGTTCTGGTAAATCTTTCCAAATTTTATCTGGATCAATGCTATATTTTTGTGCAAGTTTATGGAGTAGTCACTGTCCAAGATTGGAGTCTCTCCAAGGTAAAATAGCTTTTGTGTACGGGCTTTCTGGATCTAAAATTTTATCGATGTCTACTTGCAAAATTTCACCTATTCCCAGACAATTTGGACATGCTCATTCTTGACGGTTTGGAGAAAAATGTTGTGTAGTAAATTCTGGATAGGTAATATTACATTCTGGACAATACATTTTATCGGTGTATCGTGTGATATTTTGTTTTTCTGATTCGGAACAAAAAATTCCAAATTTCTTACTTTCGTTTAATATTTTTATAATATCTTCTTTTATTCTAGGAATTTTGATCTCTTCAATGGTTATACGATCATAGATTCCATAGATATTGACCGGAAAATAATACTCAGGAACATTAGGTGTTTCCAAATAGAAATATTCAATAGGTTCTAATACTTCTGTTGAAGTCTTTTTTGCTTTCGCTCATTTCTTCTTTAGTGAGCTTTGTATGGTAACACTGAGTTCTTCTTCGTACTGTTTCTTGTTTACAATCAGGTATCTTGTAAATCATTTTCATTTTTCTACACGATTTCTATTTTTTTTCACAAATTCAGCTAATTCTGTTTTTGTTTCAAAAAATCAGGATTCTTGTAAAAGATATATCTTTTTTTGATCATATTCTTTTTGAATTTCTGAGATAATTTGTTCAATGGTTTTGGGTTTTATTTCTTTTTTACAATTGTAACAATAAGGTTCTCCAAGTTTTGCAAAAAGCAGTCTTAGATAGTCATCAATTTCTGTTATTGTTCCTACGCTACTTCTTGAATTTCCTGTTTTTTTGTTTTGTTCTATTGCTATAGCAGGAGATAATCAAGAACAATAATCAATATCTGGTCTTTCTCCAAGATTAAAAAATTGTCTGAGATAACTAGAAAGTGATTCTATATATCTAAATTGTCCTTCTTTGTAAATAGTATCGAAGGCGAGGGATGATTTTCAAGATCAAGATACTCAAGTAATTGTTATTATTTGATTTTTTGGTAATTCAATATCAATATCTTTGAGATTATGAGTTTTGATACCTTGAATAATTATTTTTTCATTGAATTGATTGTTTATTAGTTGTTCTATGTTTCAACCTTTTTTTGTCATTGTTGTTTTTTTGTGGAATATTAAAATTATTTAATAGTGGGTATTGATTTCATATTCTAATGTCTTGATGAATTTTGCTAAGATACCGTGTCTGATTGTTCAAGAAGCAAATTCTCATGAATTATATAAACTGTATCATTCATATACATATTTTGGAGCATTGGGAATTACTTTATCTCAAGATATATATCATCCATTATACAGTGCAGCATAAGAGACAATACTTTTGATATCAGTTCCTGTATATGATATATTTTGATACACTTTGCTTTTGTATTTTCCTAGTTTTGCTTTGGAAAAATCTATAAAATCCTGTACTGTAGTGAAAAATATTTTTTCTGTTATCTCTCCTGTTCAATAATTTTTGCTGATAATTTGAAATGGTCAATTAGTGTTTTTGGGTAGATAATACCCACAATGACTTTCTCTGTATCGAATCGCCATAGTCAACGCTGTTGGAAAATTATTTGCGAAACTGATATTGTCTATAGTATTATATCGTCAAAAACATTTATCATCCATAGTGATTTCAATGATCCCTGTATTATTTTGTTCTAAAAATTTTATCCAATCTGATTTTGATGATTGTTTTGTTTTGATTTTTGCTGTTGAAAATTGGTTATGTAAATGAGTTTGTAATTCTTGCAAAAGATACGCTATTTTGGGTTCATGATTTACCAATGGTTGAATTTCTTTTATTTGTTGCATAAAATTTCGTATATCTTTTACGTTTCCGGAATTTATGGTATCTAAAGTTGCTTTCAGTTGATTTAATCTATTTATATCTTGCTCTGTAGGGGTGTATGCTATTACTTGGCTAGTATATCCACAAAAAAGTAAGGTACATAATAATCAGTATATATATTTTTTCATCAAAAAAGGACATAAGTAAAACTTTTATTTTATATATATCCTTCCTTGAGTTGCAAGTGCTTTGAATATTTTTGATTTATTTGGTTGTGTTTCCATATATTTGTTTTTGAAAATTTTCGTATTTATCAACAGTTTCTGAGCTATTTCCTCACAATGCTTCGTGAAGTTTTTTAAATCAGTCTTTTGTTAGTTCTTTGAGTTCAAGTTTTCAATTCTTAAAGAATTTATCTCTATTATTTATTTCATCAAATTCATCTATTCATGTTTTTCTTTGTTCTAATTTTTTGTTGAATAAAGTTTCTCGTCCTTCTAAAGTACTCTTGTCCAAAGGAGCTTTACCTTCTGTATTAATAAGATTTTTCGTATCTTGTATAAAATTTCTTGAATCTCTTAATCTGGCAATTTCATCGTCTAATCGCATGTTATTTCAGTGAATATAGTTATATACTTTTTTTCTAAATTCTTCATCAGATTTAAATTTACCAGCATTTGGTCATTTGAAGTCCATATTGACTCAAATTCATTTTCCAAAACCTTCTAAGGCTTTGTTTTTTCCTTCTCGTAATACCGATGAAGAATATCATCAGAATAGAGGTGCTTGTTTTGCTGCTGTTTCTATAAATTTTGTTACAGAACCCATAGTGTCACCAATACTTCATCATCCCATTGTTGCTGCAATTTTTACTATATATCGTAGTAAGAAAATCGTTGCAAAATATAAAATTAAACCTGAAAAAATATTTTTTCCTGTATTTTTGATGTCGCTGAATAGGGTATCGTTTATGGTAACAGACATTGCCTCGTTTTCTATACTGGCAACATTTCACTTTGTTGAAATATTGGTTCATTGTACATTGATAGAACTATTATTATTTGTCATGATTTTTTGCATACTTACCACAAAAATTAAAATTAATCATAATGCAGCTGCAAAAACAACGGGTTTAAAAATAGCATGTAAAATAACTCCTATGTTAAAATTCTTTGCAAATCATTTATTGCCAAATATTTTTTCTTTGCCCATGGTAAACAATAAAACTAATATTGGGGAGAGTGGTATAATTATTCGTAATAATCAGATTCTTATAATATTTGTTATAAGTAATAAAATTAATGTTATACAATAAATAAATAAAATTAGAAATTGTAAAAGAGAAGTTACAACAGTTGATTTTACTGTTTTATCTTGATTGCTTTTTTGGCTTATTGCGTCTTGTACTTTGAGTGTGGTTGCTCAGATGTATATCAAAGGACCTGCAACACTATTACTATTTGGCATGATAGTCTCGACAAGTTCTTCTATTGTTTTGGCTTGTCAGGGGCTTGTATCATTGATAACTTCTAATTCTGGTTTTCAATCTTTATCTAGTTTTATGATATGGCTTTTCATATTTAATCAAAGCTCGGTTACTAATGTTGATTTGATAGCATTATTATCTATAAAATGTGAAGGTAACGTAGATATAGCGGTTGTTAATATAGTGGAAACATCTAGAATAGCAGCCAATAAAAACCAACTTGCTTGAATAAGTATTCATGATATTAATGTTTTTGTTATTAATGATTGAATATTTTCTCATTTTTTGTTTATAAATTGAATAATTCCTCGTAATAATATTCCTAATAAACCGAAATTTGCGAAGTTCTTGAATATATTTCGTAGTTTCCATAAGTAAGCATCTAGATGTAACCAAGATCCATATACCATATCATTGGTCATAAATTTTCAAGCTAAACTTGCTATAAGAATCCAAGATCGAGAAAAAAATTCTATAAGTTTTTCTACAAAGAAATTAATATTTTCTAACCATTCGTTTGTTCATTGTGTTGTTTGTGCTAGGGTAGATCAAAAGAAAAATAGAGCAATGAAAAAAACACTTAACACTATTTTTGTTTTCGATATTTTACTATTTTTTATGAAGCTAAGTATTTTGTTTTTCATTGCTCTATTTGGGATTAAATGGTATTATTTCGTTTCTACAGATAATTCTTTCTTTTTACTTATTGGATCTTCTTTGATTATTATTTTATATTTAGCATTACCTATGTTTATATCATCTTTTATTAGATCATTTACTGGGAGTTCTTTTAACTCTTCTTCTGTTACTTTTACGATTTCAGCATTTAATTCATCTGTGTTGTTATACATTGTATTGAATTTACCTGCTATTGTGTTCTTGATTTCTTTTATTTTTTCTTTTGATACAAAATCTTTTTGGCCAAATAAATCTTTTATAAAGTCTTCTTTTGGATTATTGTTGTATATCATTTCTCTGAAATCTTTATTATTACTGAAGAATTCTTGTAGTTCTTGTTTTTGTTCTTCTGGATTTAATCATTTTTTTAGAAATCAACGATTTGTTAATTCTTCAAATACTTTATTACTATTTCCTGTTTGTATGGCATTATTTATAATTGGTTTTTCGTAATTGTTAAAATCTGTATCTGCACCGAAATTGTTTTTTAATCCTGAAAATTTTGTTTCGAGGTATTCATCTCTTCTTTTTTCTTGTTCAGGTACTTTTGCTATTCTATTTTTTCGATATTCTTCGACTTTATTTTCTTTTATTAAATCACCAATTGTTCAAAATCATACTCATCAAGCTATTGGCAATATAGGAGCTGTTTTGAATACATTTTCTCCAAAACTTTTGATGCTTTCTCAAACTTTTCCAATTGCTCATGATGCTTTTATTGCTGCAAATAATATAAATCGCATGATTCCTATTCCACAAAAATTTATAATCATCCATGAAAATCGATCTCCTGTTGCTCAAACAAATGTATGTACTCTTTTTGGGTAAGCGACTGTATATCAAAATATAGTCATATATTTATAATCATCTTTTTCTTCTTCAGTGATTCAGAATTCTTCAAATATTTTGACTTGATTTATATTTTCCTCAGAGAGTGCTTTATTTAGTGTACTCATAAATATAATAGATATACTTAGTGCAAATACGGTTATTACTGGAGCAAATACTGCTTTTATGATGTTTTCTAGTGAAAATGTTTTTAAAGAATCTCATAATGTTTTTCATAATGTTTTTTTGAATACTTCTAATAGAATAAATATCGGACTTGCAGCTATTGCTACCCGTAAATATCAGATTCTTATAAATAATATTACTGCTAGTGCAATTAATGGAAATATCATCGCTAATGCAACACCAGATTTTATAATTAATTCTCCTAGGTTTTTCCCTATTGAACTGTTTTGTAAAGATGTATCACTAAGACTTGCAAAATCCATGATAGATACAAATATTGTTGCTAATGGACCAGCAAATCATTGTGCTTCTTTGATAATTTTTGCTACGGTTGGAGCCGTTGTCTTTTTAATTCGACTATCTCCTGTAAGTACTCAATATACAGCTTTGTTATCGCTATTTGGTAATTTTTCTAATTTTGTTAATAAATTTTCGTAAATTGTTGATCCGTATTTTTCTCTTTGTTGATCTGGTTCCAATCATTCTTTTAATTTATTTTGAAGTGCTTGTAACTCTGTTCAACAATTTCCTGTCAAATTTGTTCTGTCCAAATTGATAATAAAATTACAAATTTCCAATTCTTTTGTATGGTCTCCTAGTTTTTCTATAGTTGTATTTAAGGTACTTGAATAATTACCTCATGTGTTTGTAGCTACCCATGGAAATTCGTTGAAAAAGACAATCTTTCTTCCTCAAAATATACAAATATTTCTCGTAGGTAAATCACTGTGTGAAATGTCTAATTCTGGTGGTAATGTTTTTCCTATATAATTAAATCTTTCGTCACCTAATAATCTTCCTACTATGTAGGTATTTGGTCCAATATCTTTTAATAAACAAGGTGATATTTCCAATACTCATCAGGTATATGGTATTTTATACCGAATCATTGATGTTTCATCACTAATTTTATCTATATTATTTAATTCTAAATGACTGTGAGTTTGAATGATTCTTTGGTCGTTTGCGGCGAGTTTTCATGATGTATCATTCATTAAACTCATAGGCATTCCTCAAATTGCATATGTTGCAATTGTAGAAATATCTATAATAACTGACATCAAAAACCAACTTGCTTGAATAAGTACTCATGCAATCAATGTTTTGGTTATTATATTTATTGGACTTCGTTCATCTGCTTTACTTTTTGAAAAAGAACTGATAACTCATTTTAATATTGCAAATAGAACAATAAAAGCTAATCCAAAATTTGCAAAATTTTTGGTCATATTCCAAAAATCCCATAGTGGAGCATCCATATGAAATACTGATCCATAAACCATTGTATTATCCATTGCGATACCTGCCAAAAATATCATTGGCCAAACAACAACATATACTAATTTTAATACCAAATCCAAAAAATCCCAAGCATCTTTCCAAGCTTCTTCAATATTTGCTTTTTGAGAACCGTCATCTTGTGTGGCAGGTGTTGTTTGTGCATAGATTTCGTTTATGGTATTTGTCGGATTAAATACACATACTCATAATGCTATGGCAATTATATATCCTATTGTTTTTTTTATAATACGCATGAAATCAAAAAAAGTATAAATTAATCTAATTATACTCTTAAACACTATCAAATACAAAAAAAATCTGATTATTTTCTTTGCTTGCCTTGTATTTTTTAATAAAGTTTATATAATATTAGTCGATAATTTATTTTTTCTTATTTTTGATGATATTTTGTAATATTTCTAGTGATAAAGTACATATAGCTGATACAAATGAGGAGATTTTTTTGGAACGCAATGGCATCGAAAAAGTTCTTGGTCCTATATTGGTTGATTGGACAAAAAAATCTCCTTTTGATCAAGTATTTTTGCTTAATGGGCCAGGAGGGTTTACAAACCTCAGGGTTTGAGCTGTTACCTGGAATCTGGTGGCCCATCTGATCAATTTACATAATCAAAATATTCAATTTTTTTCATGTACTAAAATTGATTTTTACCGTTATTTTGTACAAAAATGAGTATTACCTCATATAGGGTATATTTATTTATGACAAAAGAACGTTGTTTGGAAATATGATTTTGAAAATAATTTGTATGAAATAGTAAATCAGCCTTTTGTTTTTTCAAAAGATTCATTTTGTGACTTTGTACAGGATTCTGTTTATTGGTGAAATGTTTCTACAATGGTTCGTTTAGGATGTGATGTTCAATGATGTTTTCTTTTGTGGAATAATCAGAAATATTATTTTGTACCTGAAGATTTTGGTTTATTACCAAAATTTGCTGTTAGTCCAGAATATTTTATAGATCCTACGGTTTAGTCCTATCTTTTTTTAATTTGTTTTTAAAATTGATGACAGTTGTTTTGGGAATTGATTGGGGGAGTAAAATGCTTGGTTTAGCAAAAGTTTCTTTGAACGATACTGTGATTTTTCCCGTTGGTTATGTTAAAAATGACGGTGATTTATATTTTACTTTAGCATGAATTGTTGCTCAAGAACATGTTTCGCAGATAGTTATTTGATTACCCCAAAAAGAATTAATTATTCAAGAAAATATCAAATCTTTTGTTAAAAAACTACAGTTATTTATAGATCTTCCTATAGATTTTGTAGAAGAGGACTATACTTCGGTAGAAGCATGAAACCTTTTATCTAAAATTCAACCTTGAAAATCTGCTTATATTAAGACTCCTGCAAAAGATTCTGTAGCGGCTATGAAAATTTTAGAGAGATGGATTAATTTAAAATAAAATATATTGACTTTTTGTTTATAAAAAATATAAGATATGTGTCAAATAAATAAACATAAACAAAATAATTAGATATTATAATTTATGAAAACATCTGTTCCTGTATTAAATGAAATTGAAATTGATGTTGATTTTGTATCAATACGTTTAAAATTACAACCTTGGTTTACTGCGTTTTTACAGCTTTAACAACAAGCTGAAAAACTTACTATACCCCAAGTGTATGTAAATGTCATCACTCGTGCAGAGTATCTTGATGTGACGTGTGAATCTCCTTGGTCACTTGATCTTTTTTATGCTAAAGATTGTTGTGGCGCTACTGATTTTAATGAAAAATATGGTATGTATTATGTACCAGGAGTTGATCAATTGAGTGTTAATTCGTTATTTCAAATTGACCTTTGGTTTACACTTTATGAATCGGATGTTATTATTATCCGTTTTGACTTCCAAAATCATGATCAAGTTTTGATCTCATATAGTCAATTGGAATGGCTCAAGGCTGAAGAAAACGGGTTTAGTGGATGGATAAATTATTTACTTGAAAGTGTTTTGCCGCCACGTAGCCCAAATGAAAAAAAACCAATTCAGGTTTTTGAAAAAGATGCTTGGAATCAATCCTACAGAGCGATTATTTCGCTCATCAACAAATCATTTTCTGTAGAGATTCCTAATTTGCAAGATTAATTATTACAACAATTAGAGAATAGGATTTATTTTAGATCCTATTTTTTTGAAATATATAATAAGATTCTGATTTATTTTGTTGTTAATCTTTTTTTTACTTCTTCAAAATCATTCCAAGGTCTTTTCCCTGTATTTGTTAATTGAATAGCTTCATGACCTTTCCCTGCAAACATTAGGATATCTCAAGGTTTTGCAATTTTTGTTGAAAACTCTATCGCTAGAGTTCTTTCTGGAATAATAAAAAGATCTTTACCAAGTGTTTTATTTGAAATTCCCTGTTTGATCTGATCTATTATTTTATATCTATTTTCTGTATCTGGATCGTCATCTGTTATTATTACTATATCAGAATGTTCTGCAGCTATTTGTCCCATAATAGGTCTTTTTGCTTGATCTCTGATTCCAGGTGCTCCGAAGGTAGTAATCAATTTTCAAGATCATTTTATAGTTTTGAGATAAGTTAGTGCTTTTTCCAATCCATCTGGAGTATGAGCAAAATCTATATAAGCACTTATTCAATTGTGATCTATTCTTTGCATTCTTCCTTCTACTCAAGAAAATTCTTCTATTGACGTAATCGCATGTTCTACCGGAACTCATATTTCTAAAGCAACACCAAGTGCTGCTAATATGTTGTATACATTAAATGTTCCTACTATTTTGGAGGTGATATGATAAATCTTTCAGAGATAGTTTATATCAAATGTTGTTTTCTCTTTGTATTGTTGAATATTTTCAGCTTTTAGAAATGATGATCCATAAATACTATAGCTAATTTTTTTATCGAAAGCTAGTTCTTCGAATCGTTTTTTTCCATAGGGATCATCTATTGGTAATACTGCATATTTATGTTCTTTGTTGTTTTGTAATATATATTTAAAGAGTTTTTTCTTGGCTTTTGCGTAATTTTCCATTGTTTTGTGATAATCAAGATGGTCATGTGTAATATTTGTTAGTACTCAACAATCGAAATTAATTCATTCAAATCTATATTGTTCTAGTCCATGTGAAGATACTTCGAGAATAGCTATTTTACATCAAGCATCTTTAGCTATTGCTAAATGCGATTGAAGGTCATAAATATCCAAAGAGGTCATTTTTTTAGTGTTTTTGATTTCTTTTTCTCCTATCTTGATGTTGGCAGTACTTATCATCATAACTTTTCCTGTATAATCGTTGAGTATTTTGTGAAGTATATTTACTGTAGTTGTTTTTCCGTTGGTACCTGTTATTCCTATTACAAAAAAATCTTTTGAAGGATTTCCATATGTTATATTTGCTAATTGTCCATTTATCTTTTTTCGTGCATGGTAGATTATGCTTGTTTTGATAATGTTGTACAACTTGTCGTAAGAAATAATCTTTTTTATCAATGATTTCATGAAAATAAGTCTATATAAAATTAATTATTTTTTATTATCCAAGATCATATAATTGCTGCAGTTTCCATTCTTAGAATTGATTCTCCTAGTGTATATATTTTGGGATTATATTTTTTAAAACGATCATAATCTTTTGTCGTTAGTCATCATTCAGGTCCTATAATGCCGGTTATATTAGATGCTTTTTCTATTGTAGTTGTTGTATGTTCTTTTTTATCAAAGATATATATATTACTTGTTTCTTGAAGAGATTCTTCTGGATTTTTATTGAAAAAAATATTTGGTAAAAACCATCATCGTGATTGTTCAACGGCTTCTTTGATAATATTTTGTAATCTTTGTTCTTTGTTTGTGTTTCGTTGTTTTATTATTGATCTTTCTGCTGGTCGAAAAACAATATCATCAATACCTATTTCTGTTAATTTTTGTGTTATAATTTCTAGTTTATCAAATTTATTTGGCATTGCTATTAAAATTTTAGTTGTGTTTTCGGATTTTGTTTTGGTTGTTGTTTCTATGATATCTGTTATAAGTGTTTTACTAATTTCAAGAATTTTTACCAAATGTCTTGTTGTTATATTGTTTTGGGTAGATTGGACATGAATAAGATCGCCTTTCTTTAATCTTAAAACTTTTCTACATTGATTTATTGTATCTGAATTTGAAATAATCAGATTATTATTTTGTATTGAATATTCTTGGTGAAAAAGTTGCATATAGAATAATTAAATTTAAATATTTTTTTAGAAAATTTATTCTGATATATATTTTGGATCGGCTCTCATCATTGTTAACATTACCCGTCATCTAACTTCGATCATCCAAGGCGTATTTATTATTTTCATAATATTTTTTTTGTTTAAAGCTAAGAGATGTTTTTGGTATCGTTCGTAATATTCTCCTGAATGTACGTTATGTGTTTCTCCAAAAATAGTTCTTGATAGTACTGTTCAAAACTGGGCTCTATTTACTGATTCATTTGGCATAAAATTTGTTAATTTTGTTTTTCCATCGGCATGTCGTCCCATTAATCAAAGTTTACAAGAGAGTTTCGTGTAATATTGTGTTTCAAGTGATTCATTTTTTAAATCTTCAAAATTACATGATAATTTATTGTTTGGTTTTATATTAGCTACCTTAATTGCATATTCAGAAATCATTTTTGCTAAATCTTTTCTGAGAAGGTTTCATTTTAAATCAGCTTGATATATAGAGGACTTTGTAGTTATTCATAAATTATAAGCGTATTTGTATGCTTCAATAAGTTCTTTGTTATATAAAATGTTTCCTAATATTCAAATATTGGGTTCTTCTTTTTGTGCAGATTGGTGTGCTTCTTCCAAATTTTCAATAATTGTTATTCGCTCTATTTCTTTTTCTGGTTTGGGAATAAATGTTGTATTTTCGTGGTTTCCTCAATCAATTATTGGTATAGCATCGCATTTATTACAGATATTTATTGTATTTGATTCACTAATATTTGCTACTTCGTCTTTTGCCAAAATTTTTAGGTATAAATTTCATTTGGGGAAAGAATTTAAATCTATATATTGTTCGTTATTGGGAGTTTTTTGATAATAAAGTGTTGTTGCAAAAGATAGATTGTTTGAAATAAGAAGTATATATTCATTAATTCATGCTCATGTATCAATAGATTCTTCCCAACGTATGATTACTGGTTCGTTAATGTTTATATTATTTTGAGGTTCTAATATATTTGGTTTTGTTGGTCCTAAAGTATCTGCAAAAATATGTATTGTTTCGTGAATCAAAGGTTCTTGTCATTTTTGAAATATTCAAAAAATCTGACTTAT
>CAZPFR010000001.1:39184-86493 GCA_964586005.1 uncultured Candidatus Peribacteria bacterium
TATTTTGATTTGTTATTTTTCTTTTCATTTTTTTTTGTTTTTTTTGAATTAATATGTTTATGAAATTTTTTTGTTAGTTTGTTTTTTGTTATAATTATTGTGATAATTGCTATAACTACTAATAAAATTACTATTGATGCATATGTTTCTCGTCAAATAATTAGTATATTTGTTTGTTCTATTATTTCCCCATCTTTTATAGCATCATTTGTTTCTAATCAATTTCAAAGATTTGCTGAATGTATTACACTATATGTTATAGTAAAAGGTCCTTTATAAAAAGGTAAATCGTCTATTACGTTATTGATATTTGATGCTTGTTTTGAAAATATAGTTCTTTTTTCTTCAAGAAATGTTTTTTTGTATCATAATCGATTTTTAATTTCTCATTTGATTGTTATTCATTGTTCTGCGGTTCCTTTATTTTGTAATATACTTTGTATGTATAATTTTTTTTCGTCTTTTTCAAAAAAACTTAGAATTTTTGAATTTTTTGAAATACTTTTAATTTGAGAGGTAACATCTACAAATTCTAAACCGATGGAAACTACTCATTTGGCAAAAATATCTATGAAATTTGCTCTACGTACCATTACTTTGAACATGTCTTTTTGGTTTTTTTCTCATTCTATGAAATAGGTTACACATCAACGTATTTCTCCAGCAGCTTCTTCAGGAAGTGTAATTGTTCCTGTAAGGGTTGTACTTCATCTAGCTGGTACTGTTATTTTATTTGTTGGTATTGATACATATTTTCAAAAATTTTCATTTTCTCATTCATTTTTACACGCTTTTTTCTGATCAGCATCATTGGTTATCGTTCCATCGACAAAATTCATAGTAATAGAAACATCTTCGTTTCCTCAATTTATTAATACCATACAAATGTTTTGTTCTTGATTTCCACTTGTTGTAAGAGATATGGTTTTTTCTAATTTTTCTGGGTTATTACAGAATCTAAGTGCTACATCTCCAATACTTGCAGCATAAGTACTACTTATACTTATTATTCAAAAAAGAAGTAACAACATTCCAAATTTTTTCATTTTTTGTTTATAAAATCTAAAATATTTATTTGTGTATAAAAAAATCTTTTTTATATGCAACTAATTTTCATAAAGAGTATATGTTAATGTTGCATGATATGCATCGATACTAATAAATGCAGGAATATCAAATCTTAATCGTGGTTTATTTCAGTATTTTCATGTTATTCCATAATTTGTTTGGTTATCTCTTTTGATATATGTGATAGGATTTCCTATTGGTTGATAATTTGTTAATGAAGAATTTATTGTAACACGTCGATTTGAATCCCCAGAAAGAAGTGTTATTCAATCTCATTTTAAATAAATATTACTATTGTCTATATTTTCATAATCTCATGATAAATCAGAAATAGAAATGGTTGTATAATATCAATTATCAGTTCATATAGGATCTTCTATCCAAAAATAATCGTTGAATTGTTGTTCTACAATTTGAAGATCACTTGTTGCTTCTATATTTGCGTTTATCATACTTGGTCATCAAATATTTAGTGGGTTTTTGCATATTCGATTTACACTAGCAATTGCTATTCCGGTATTAAATCCTTCATCTCTAAATGTAAAAGTAAATGTTCCATTTTCTGTAAATGTGTAGGTATTTGATCATTGATTATTGGTGATTACTATTGGTTCTGAATATCCTGTTAATGTTGCTATAATATCTCCATTATAACAAGATCATGAATTATGACTATATTCTATATATGCAGTTGGCGGTGTATTATCTACAAATTCTGCATATAAATTGTATACCTGACTAGGAGTTAATGTTTTGTTATATATACGAACATCATCTAACATTCATTTATAAAAAGTATTTGCTTGATTTGCACTTCTTCTGGCAAGGGTAATATTGTTTATTGGATTGTATCATCAGGCATCTATAGACGAATTACTTATTTTTTCTATTCCATCAATATATACTGTAGCTTTCTTTTTGCCAGGAATTTCTCAATTATCATCTATTGTTAATGTATATAAATGTCGTTCATTATTTGTTAGTGTTGTGTATGTTGAAGAATTCAGATTTAATATTGTTTGTTGTCCATTTATAAATGTTTTGATCATTTTATCACTATTGTTTAATACTATGTTTATAGAATTTACTGCACCACTATCTCAGTGACTAAAAAGATACATATTGTTTCCTGTGCTATTTGTTTTTAATCGAAAAGATACACTTAGATCTGGTCCATATTCAAAATCTACAATACTAACTTCATCGTTTACTCCATCAAATTGGAAGGCTTTCCCATTTACTCCGGTTTGATTTCTTATTACTCATCATAATAAAATTCAATAATTATTGTTTAATGAACTATCAAATGTTGTACTTCCTGATGGTTCTTCAAACTCTAACCAAGATCGTGCTGCTGGTAACCAGGTTGTTTGTGTTGATTGAATCTCAGATATTTGACTTTCTCCAGCACTATTTATTGCTTGGATTTTGTAGTAATATCGAGTTTCTTTTTGTAGTCAAGTTATCGTTTCTTTTGTATCTGTTATTACTTTTCCACTGTATCAGCTAATTGTTGTAGAAAACGTATTTGTTGTTGAGACTCGTAACTTATAAATGGTAGCTCATGTTGTTGATTCTCGATTTATTCTAAATCAATCATTATCTAGATAATTTGCTGGTTTGAATATTGGTTTTTCTGGTTTTGTTAAAAAACCTGATTGTGTAGTATATTTTGTTCAGTAATTATTTATAGCAAAACCTTTAAAATAAATCCATGTTCATCAAGGTAGTCCTGTTAAATTTAAAGAAAAAGTACCCGTATTTGATCGGTTTCAATATTCGCTTACTTTTGTTCAAATTCCATCATTAAATCAGTTTGCTGTACTTCGATAAAATCATCTTTCTGTAATAGTACTATTTCCTATTGATAAAATATTTGCTGTTGCTAATGCTGTATTTTCTGTAATATTTGTCGTAATATTCCCTGTTATTATTGGTACTTCATTGAGATTTACTGTTGTAAATTTCCATATTCAAGATCCAATAATTCCTGGAAAGCTATTTCCTGCTATATCTCTAAATGCACCGCTTTGAATTTCTATATAATATCAGGTAAAATTTTCGAATGCTGTTCAATGTAGTATTGTTGCTGTAGTATTATTGATTATTACTTTGTTACTGCCTGCATCAATTGTCTCAAATATACTATTGTCATGTGTTTTTTTGATATATATAGAGAACCCAGTATAAGCTCTGATATTTTCATCAAAATTAATAATTAAATTATTGTATAAACCTACATTTGTTTCATTGGTATAAGGGCTTGTCGATAATATTTGTGGTTTTTCATTATCGGCAGCGTATGTAAGTGTTAACATAGGTCTTTCTCCTATAGTTCAATATTCTTTTGAACGAATACATAACCAATAATCATTACTATCTCACATTGCTATTCATTGGTTTGTATCAGGATTATCTAACCAATTTTGTACCCGAGATAATCAATTGCTATTTAAACTAAATTCTTGTGTAATATTATTTCCTATTGCCCCAGAAAAACTAAGTGTATTGGTTATATTTGTTGTTCCATAATCTATTCCGTTTACCATACCAATATTTCCATTGTGTCGATATTTTTCTTGTCGTTTTATCATTTTGTAATTTAACTCTCCAATACTTGCTGTACTATTTGATTTTGTTCATTCAACCCATCATGGATTGTTTATAATAGGTCTTAATGAAAAAGACATTCCAGATGCTTGTGATGTGATATAATATCTAGATAACCTAAGTTTTGCTGAAGTGATTTTTGATCCCACTGGTATACTGGAAACATTAAACTTCATTAAAACTCTTGATCAAAAATCAGAAGCACATAAATATTGCATTGCTCAATAATTATTTTCTTGACAAATTCCATCTCCACATCCATTTGTAATATCGGTATCTGCGTCAATCATTGTATCATCACTTGGATATAATTGTAGTCCTACATATGGATCCATAAAATTAATTTTAATTCAAGTTATCGTACTATTGATAATTTCATAATCTTGTGCATTAGTAAACGCTCAGTTTCAAAATCTGATTTCTATAGTATTGATATCATTATTATTTGCATGATTTATAGCAGTTCAAGATAATCCTACTATCAAGGTTTGAGTTCCACTGAGATAAAAATTTGTAGTAAGTCCAGCTGGAACTCATGACATTGTGATACTACCATTGGTTGGTGCATTATTATTGAAGGTATGTCATGTTAATTCAAAACTGATTGTGTTTTTAATTTGTCCGTTGTTCAATATATCATCTTCATCGAAAATCAAATTTGTTCCTGTTATTAATCATTTTTTTATCCAATCTACTTTTGCTATACTTTCGTATGTTATTCCTGTGATACTTTGTATTTTATATATAAATTCCCCATTACCACTAAATGTGTACTGATTTGATCAATTATTGTTTGTAATAACATAATTATTTCCGTATCAAGTAATTGTGGCTATAACATTATCAAATGTTTCGTTGTTTTGAGAATAATTGGTTGTTCGTACAGGATATACCGTTAATCCATTTGGATATGTTATGCTACCTGTCCTTCAGTAAATATTTATATAATTTAATGTTACATTATATACTCAAGAGTTTAATTCTGGTATTATATTCGTTTTCCAAGTTCCATTTTGATAATTTGTTGTTGGATAATTTATTCCATTGATGATAACTTCTATGTTCATGTTTTTATCAGGGCTTGTTCATTCAAGAACAGGTGTTTTGGTGAATACTGTTTTTGGTGAAAAACTAGGTGCTTTCATGTATAAATTTTGAATTTCTTGATTGGTGAGTGTTTTGTTGTATATACGTACTTCATCAATTGATCCGGAAAAATAGTTTGTTGTAGTTCCTGCATATTTTCAAATAGTTTGATGTTGTGATGTTGTGTCTAATGTTACACTATTGGTACTTGTTCATCATTGGATTCCATTTACATAAATTGTTCTACTAGTTGCAGAATTAAAAATTCCTACTACATGATACCATTGTCATGCTTGTGCAGAAATTGTTCCATTTGCTGTTCTTGATACAGTATTTCTTGCTGTAATTTGAAATGTTGCATTATTTAAATTAATTCAAAAATATCTATTATTTGAGTTACTTCTTCCTTTAAACACAATTCATTGAGTTCATGTGATTCTATCTGGTTTTACCCAAGCAGAAATAGTGAAAGGATATGTTGATACGATAGGTTGAGTGATATTAATATATTGATTTGTACCATTGAAACTCATTGTTG
This sequence comes from uncultured Candidatus Peribacteria bacterium, assembly GCA_964586005.1. Taxonomy (GTDB): domain Bacteria; phylum Patescibacteriota; class Gracilibacteria; order Absconditabacterales; family Absconditicoccaceae; genus UBA5124. The sequence goes on from CAZPFR010000001.1 coordinate 44,487, forward strand.
GAAGTCATGATAGAGTAGTGGTGTAAACATTATTTATACTATTTGCTAGATAATTATTTGATGAAATATCATAAAAATATGTTCCTGTGTATGATCCGTCTACATGTAATTGTAGCCCTAAAGATTCTTGTGTAGGAGTAGTATCTAAATAAATAGTATCTTGAATATATGCAAAACCTCAATTTCCACTAAATATTCCATAAACAGTTTTTTCTCAGTTAGCGCCAGTAAGTGTTCGAGGATAATTTGTATCATAGGTAACCCGATTGGCGCTATCTCTTTCACTTGGCGTGTTTCCAAACTTCATATGAGTTGCTCCAGTAATGTTTGTTTGTAATGTTACATTATTGCTTGTAGTACTTATTTCATCATTATTTATTACAAAATTTCCTGACCATATTCCTAATGAAAATATGGTAAAATGATTCGTTTGAAAAGAAGCAAAAACTCAATTTTCTTCAGATTGTGTTTTAATTGTATCAAAATATTTCCATTCATTTCCATCTTGAGAATATTGAATAATGATATTTTTTTCCTTGTAATATTCTGGTAGAGTTATTTTGATAGTAGCATTTTTATCATTTCCTATATCATCTTGTAAAAATATTGGTTCTTCAGCTCCTGCTTTAAATGTAGTGATATGTTCAACTCATTGTTGTGATTCTTTGTTTTCTATAGGAAAAAAATCTATAATTCAGGTATATTCGCTGTTATCATTTGTTTTTATAATAGTATTTTCTGGAAAAATTATTTCTCCTATAAAATTACTTTCCTCTTTTGTTATAATTGTTGCTTGTGGAATTAGTCATTCAGTTCTTTCTAAATCGAATCATTTTTTTCCTATTAAAATTTTCTTATCTTTTTTAGTTTCTTCCAAAAAACCTAAATTACATAATTCTTCTTTGAATATTGTATTTTTATCTTTTTTATTGGTTTCTTGTTCTGTTTCTCATGATTTTATAGTATCGATCTTTTGATCTTCTTCTGCTTTCTGATTACTTTTAGTAAATGTTATCCATACTTCATTGATTCTTTTTCTGGTTGATGGTCCCATGTATCATTGAACTTTTTTATTGTCTTCTTGTCATTTTAATATGCTTTCTTTGAGTTGAAATTGATAGATTGCTTCTATTGTTCTTTGATCATATGTGTTATTTATTTCTCAATTATACACTCAGTATCGATATAAAAATTTTTGTAAATCTCCTATAAGTTGATTTTGCTCGTCTTTTTGAAATGGATTAGAAAAATAAGAATCTGATTTTTTGTTTTCTATTTCTTCTTCTATTTCTATTTTTTCAATATTTGTATCTGTCTTTTTAACTTTAGTTTCTATAATCTGTTTGTTGGTATCTTCTTCTTTTGTTATACTTATTTCTTTATTTTCTATTTCTTGTAATTTTTTATCCTCTTGATTTATATTATTTTCTTTTGTATCATCGAGAGTTTTATCTGTAACTGGTAGTCAATTTGAAGTAAAAGGGGAGTATTTTCTTATTAAATATTTATTTATTTCTGTTATTTCATAATTTGATAATCATCTATCATAAATTAATATCTCTGCAATATATCATCCTAATGGTAAAATACCTAATTTTAATGTTCATTCTGATTCTATTGGTTTTTGGAGAATAGTTATTTCATTGTTGTTCATATGAACTATTGTTCATCAAGAATTTGTGCTAATACTTATAGCTTTGAATGAATTATTTCATCGATAACTAGGAATATTTACACCTCCTGAAGCAAAAAATATAAAATTATTCTGGTCAAATCATACAAATCGTTTTTCATTACTTCCTATTGCTGAAGCAAATCATCAAGGAGTTATTTCTTTGTTGTATACCAAAAATAATGTATACTCTTTTTGAAGTCTGATGTTTGTTTCTAATTCATCGTCTATGTTATCAAAGAAAATTGCTGGATAATTATTGATAATATTCTCAACGTATAGTGGTTGTTTATTTTCTTTCTTTGCAAAAGCTTTATGTGAAAATCAACGTCTATCTTTTCGTTCTTGTACATTATTTCATGATTGAATAATGCTATTTGATTTATTTGCATCAAACCATGCTTCTAAGTTTTCTACATCAATAGGACTATCTATTTCTTTTATTTCTATTGTAATATCTCAAGTAATTTCTTGAACATCTCAAGTGATTTCTTGAACATCTCAAGTGATTTCTTGAACATCTCAGGTTATTTCTTGAACATCTCAAGTAATTTCTTGAATATCTCAGGTTATTTCTTGAACATCTCAAGTAATTTCTTGAACATCTCAGGTTATTTCTTGAATATCTCAAGTAATTTCTTGAATATCTCAGGTTATTTCTTGAACATCTCACGTAATTTCTTGGATGTTTCAAGATAAATTATCGTTTTGTTCGTCGTTTATATTTTCATCTTTGTTAATTATTTCATTTGTGTAAGTTTGAATTATTTCATCTTCGGTTATTATCGTTTGATCTCCAGTTTGAGCAAACATCGAATTTACAACATAATATAGCCAAAATCCCAATACAACAAGACAAATATGCATATAACTTAAAAGTATATGTTTATGTTTATTTGCCAAATGTCCACTTTTGTGAATTAGACTTCTGGCATTATGAATTATAAAATGTCTTGTTTTTCTCATGATTTATAATTTTGATAATTCAAAATTGTTTCATATTACAATTATATTATCTTTTCTCTAATCAGCAATTTTAGTATAGTTTATTATTACAATGAGATTGTTATCTTGTTTTTTTTATTAATATTAGTTGACATTTTATAAAAAATAAAAAAAGAAGATGCGTTAAGCATCTTCTTAGAAAAATTCAAAAAATTTATTATTAATTTTCGATAATTGTATATGTTACTGTTGCTTGGTATGAACCAACTGCTTGATAAGCAGGTATAGTTACTTGTAGCCAAGGAAATGCTGCATATTGTCCTAATTTTCCAGCATTTGGAGCACTATCCCTTTTAATAAATGTTATAGCATTATTAAGTGGTGTGTAATTTAATAGAGTATTACTTACTACAACATTTGCATTAGCACTTCCATTGATAACTGATGTATTTACAGTGTCTACTTTTGCAGCAATATTTGCAGCTGGTATTGTTCCATTAGCTCCAGAAAGATCAGTTACTTGAAGAGTTGTGTAATATCAATCGTCAGCTCCTTTCATATCTTGAACTCGGAAGTAATTTCCTGTACCGAATTTTTTTTCTTGTGTGACTTCTGTTGTAGAAACAGCAAGACTTCCAAAATCTAATGCACCTGTTTGTCCAATAGTTACTTGTCCTCAGATGATTGTTAAATAAACATCTGTACTTACTTGAGCTTTTGTTGTTGCGCCAAATATTGCAGCCAATAGGAAAGCCCCTACCAATAACGTTTTTGTTCTTTTAAACATTTTGTTTTAAATAAAAAATAAAATTTTTCATACTTATTATAAGTGGAATTTTTTATTTTGCAAATTTTTGAATATTTTTTTCATTAGGGAAATGATGAAGATTAATCTTTGGTCTACTATGATCTTTGTGAAAAATTAAAAAAACATCTTTAGAAGATGCTCTTTCAGTGGTCCTTTCTATTATTGAATGAAAACAATCACAATAGGAAATTGATTTATAATTCGTGTTCTTCTTTTTTTTCGAGATATTCTTTTATAACATCAGATAATACTTCTGTTAATAAAGATATTTGTTCGTTGTTTGTTTCTGGTTGTTTTGGGTCTAAATATGTTTTTTGTTTTATAGCATTTTCTTTTAATTTCATTATTTTTTTGATTTGTTTTTTTGGCATATTTACTTGTTCAAAATCGTATGTTATACCATGATCTAGTTGGATTTTAATGTTTCCTTTCAAAAAGATTTTATCCCAAAATGTTTTTTGCTCGTGACTTATTGTTTCTATAGCATCTCGTCAAAAAAATTCAGTTTTATTTTTTCGTATTCCATCCCGAGAAAAAAATGTTATTCATTGTTTTGATAAAATGATACAATCAATTATTTTATTGAAAATATCTGTACTATATTTTATCAATAATAAAATACCAAGACCTATAAATATTCGTTTGAAAAAAGGCTGTTGGATATAATCTTTTAATAAAAAATATATACAAAAAAGTATAGCTAATAATATAATTGTTCTAATACTATCTTTAAAAATAATGCTTCAATTGTGAAAAACAATGTCTTCGACACTGTCTTCATTTATATATTGACTGAAAAAGTTTTTGAGAATCATATAAAGATTGTTGTAAAATTATTTTTGTATAGCATCAATCTTTTTTTGTTTTTCTAAGAATTTTTCCATTCTTCCTTTAACTACTTTCTTTATAACTTTGTCTTTGTTATATGTAGGATGACATTTGTAACACGTTTCGAGTTTTATAGGACCAGGAGTAGTTGTGCTTATTGTAAATGTTGCTCCGCAGATACAGTTTACTTCTACATTATTGAAGTATTTTGGATGAATTCAATCTTTCATGATAAATAATATACGTTATAAATAGATAAATGTAGAAATGCTTTTGGCAAATTGGAAACCTACATTTGGTATGATAAGAAGTGTATTAACGAGTAAATGCACAATGAATTGGCTTGTAATCAAAGATTTCTTGTTCAGAAAACCAGTGTTTTATTTCGGCTTCAGCTTCTTCTTTGTTACCTGATGCATGAACAAGATTTGGTAATCCGATGTTTTCTTTATCTGCATAATCAAAAGACATATGCGCGTAATCTCATCTAATAGTACCTGGTGCTGCTGATTTTGGTTCTGTGGATCATACAATTTTACGAACATATTCTACAGCACAAACTCATTCTAATATCATTGCAATAATAGGACTTTTTGTCATGAGATCTAGTACCATATCAAAAGGTTTTTGTCAACGACGAGAAATCATTTGTCCTATATTTTCGTAGTGATGATATAGAAAGTCTTTATCTGGTTTTACCATTTTTATCCCTACAATATGGAGTCCAGCTCTTTCGAAGCGAGAAATTATTTCTCAAGATATTGAACGTCAAACAGTGTCTGGTTTTAGCACAACCAAAGTTCTTTCTATTTTGCTCATCATGCTTTGTTATAAATAAAGCGTTTATTATACATATGATTTTACTAGAAAAATTCAAGTACAAATAGTTAATATATACATATGTTTTCAATAGAAACTATTTTATTATTGTTTTTGTCTATCTTTGCACTTATTCCTTCTTGTTGGTTTATCCTTGGAAAATAATAATTTTGAGTTTCCTCAGTTTCTTCTATAATCGCTGGTAAATAATCTGATTGTATTGCAAAATTGTTTTTTTCAAAAAATATATTCAGATTTGGTAAATTTCATTCTATTTTATTTTCATTTTCTGCACTTGTATTGAGTATTGAAATTGAATTGTTTGTAAAATTTATTGTTACTTTGTATGTTTTGTTATTATAAATAAAAAATTTACTAGTGTTTTCTGTAATATTATTTATCACAAGGTATTCTTTGCTTGTTTTACAGAATGTTTTTATTGTATCTTCTTTTATTGGTGGTTCAGATAAAAATTCTTTTGTTCTCATTTTATTGGTATTTGATCAATCTTGTTCTCTTTCCGGTAATGCCATTATCATAACGTTACCTATTTCATTTGATGCTCATTCTCATCTTTCTATTATTGGTTCAGAATTTTTTATATTTGTATTTTCCTTTGTATATTTCGTTGATATTGTTTCTTTTTGTTCTATTTTATTTTCAGTTGATTGTTCTTTTACGGTTTCGTTTGTCTCTATTTCATTTGTTTTTATTTCATTATAAAAAGCTATTTGTTGAGTATTACTATTTTGATTGTTTTGGATATAATTAAAAATAATAAACATCAATATTCATGTAGTAATCGTAGAAAATCCAATTATCCAATATTTTATTCAATCAAATAATGGTCGTGTTTTTTTATTTTCTACCGTTGCTTTTTGTTTGTTAATTATTTGGATAATTTCCTTTTTAAGGACTATTTTGAATTGATTTGTAAATGGTGTTTTTGGCTTATTTTCAATAAGTTCTTGAATTAAACTTTCAAGTTCTTTTTTTGTCATTTTTATACTAGGATCAATATTGGTAATGTCGTTTATTATTTCTTGAATTATAGAATTTCCCATTTAAAATTATTAGTTCATAAAGTTATTTTGTGTTGATCAAAAATAGTAATACTCCAATGTAGCCGAATTTTTGGATAATTGTTTGCAATGTTCTATGAAATGTTACTTTGCATGTGTTTGCAGATTTTCCTATGATCTGTGCTATTTCTTCATAAGACATTTCATTCCAAATTCTTAATAAAAATATTTCTTTTTTTTCTTTTCCTAATGTTTCTAAAAATTGTAGAATCTGATTTAATTTATCACGATCTTGAATTCCTTGTAAAATATCTATTTCTATACTTTGGTCTTGAAGTCGTGTATATTCTGGATAATCTATGTTATTTTGACGAAAATAATCAATAGTAGTGTTTCTTGCTATACTATATAATCGTGAAGAAAATCAGAATTCTTTATTATGATCGAATAAATGAATTTTTTCGAATGCTTTGAGAAATGTATCGGAGGTAAGATCTTCAGTTTCTTGTTTTTTTCCAACTTTGAAAAAAATAAAGTCAAAAATCTTTTTAACATATTTTTCGTAAAGCGGTATAAAATTATCTGTCTTTCCTTCTTGGATAGCTTTCACTAGATCATTGTCTGAAATCTGCATATATTACGTTTAAATAGTATAAACGAGCTCTTTATACATATATGGTACGCGAATGAAAGAAAAAAGTTACAGGGGTTTTGCTTTGCTTGTCAGTTTGATGAGTTGTTCGATGGCTTTTTGTTCGAAGACGTTTTCGTTTTTAAGATAGATTTTGGTGATATATTTTCCACTGGCGTCAAAAAGATGTGGTAGCATTGGATATTGGTCAAAAATACGATATGTATTTGTATATATAATAGGAAATTTCTTTTTGTAGGTATTTATATAAAATCGTAGATTATTTGAAAATTTATAGCAGATATGGATAGATTTTAATGTTTCTTTTGCTCAATATTTCAATAATAGTTTTCTGATCTTTTCAACGAGAAAATGATTTTCAGGTGAAAGTTTGCAAAGAAGTTCATTTATAGAAGAATACTGTGATATAGACATGTATTATTTTTTTCTTGTTAAAAATCGTAAAATTGTTCGTATTACCAATAGTCAGATTACTATTATTCATCTTTGTGGGTTTATAAAATAGATATGAATTGTTGTTGTAATTATAGCAATATAAGATATTTTTTGAATTTTTTTTCGATTTTTCCCTAAATATTTCATAGCTTTTTTGTTGGATGTAATGAACCCAATCCCTGCAGCCAAAAGTCCTAATAATCAAAAAATTCCTGAGAGACTTAAAAATAAATTATCCATAAGCATATTTCGTTTCAACCAATTGATTAACCAAATACTTCCATGTAAAAAAGCAAACCAAAACATTGTTATTCCAATTTGTTTCCTTTTCCCAACACACCAAATTAAAAATGTATTCAGAATTGATTTTTTGATATATTTATTGGTAATGTTAGCCAAAGGTCTTACAATCAAAATTAATCGTAAAGATCGAAATCATAAATATCCTCGATGTATAGGTTCTGTTATTAGCTTTGGAAAGAAAAAATATTGAATCAATCCCAAAATGGGTATGTAAACTAGTAGTATATTAGCATCAATACTTCTTATTTTATCGAAAATAGGAGTTTTGATCTTTCTTGTTAAAAATATTACTATGAGTAAAATAAGAAAACCTAAGAATAATCAAAAATGCATTTGTTGAAGTACTATGTCATTATTTGTTGCTGGTATATTTTCTGTTGAAATATTTCATGTTATACTATTTGATTCTGTTCCTTTTAAGAGGGTTCTTAATTCTTTTATAGGTAAATTTGCACGATCATGAATTTCTTGTACGGATGTTGTTTCTTTTACTGAAAAACCTACTTTTGTAGAAATCTTTTCAATAGTTTCTTTGATATTTATATTAAATGCTTGGGCGAGTTGTTGTACGGTCATTGCTTTCATTTGGGTTGATGAGATTTCGCCAGCAGCTAGTCAACTATCACATGCGTCTGTTTGTGTATGATTCTCTGTTTTGTTTGTAACTGGTTCTCCTAGATCACAATTATTATTTGCATTATTGTCTATATATAATCCACATTGTCCTGGATAAGGATCATTTGTTATTCCGGAAGGACATGATTGCGCCAGAGTAGTTTGTGTTAATACAATAATTGATAAGAAAAATCAGATTATATTTTTCATTGTGTTACCATATAGAATAAATGTATTTGTATTTATTGATCTTCTTTTCCACTTCAATGTTTTTTATTTCTTGTAAAGAATAGTAATATTTTTATACATTCATTACTTTTTATTTTTTATTCTGTTTATGTTTGTAGAAAATTGAGTTCTTCGTATAGTATTTTTTATTCTTTTTTTGTCTTTTCTCTTCTTTTTGTTATTTGTATCTCTTTGGAGGTGAGCTGTTTCTTTTGGTATTTCTGTTAGCATAAAAACAATTATTATTGTTACATTTTGTTTTTTTTGATTTATGCTCCTTTGATTTTCATTTAATAATTCTGATATAATTGTAGTACCTTTTTTTACTTCGTTTATTGTTTGATTATTATATTTGGTTTGGTTGTTGTTACCTCTTTTTCTATTAAGAGATTTTATTTCTTTTTGGTATAAAATACCTTGATTATTTATGTTTATTATTTCTATTCTCTGGATTTGATTTGGAATTTACTTTGGTACTACGGTAAAGGTTACTACCTTAGAACTTCCAGTAACTTCTTTGTCTCAAGATTATACATTTGTTTTTATTAGTGATCTTCATGTACAAGCATTGCGTAATACTCAGTATATACAATCTATTGTGAATAAAATAAAAAAAATACAACCAGATTTTGTTATTATTGGCTGAGATTTATTTGATAGAGTAAAATCTGAATATAGTAAAGCATATTTACCTTTTAATCAGCTTGATATTCCTATTTATGCGACACTTGGAAATCATGATGCTATGTGAAGTACAGATTCTCTTTTAAATATGTTCGATAATACAAATATTATTTTTTTGAGAAATAAAAGTGTACTATTTTCTGGTATTCAGCTTGTAGGTATTGATGATAAAAGTTTTTGGAAAGAAAAACAACTTGATGATGTCTTGAATGAAAGTGATATCAAACAAAATGCTTTATATACAATATTGATTAGTCATCAACCATATAAACTTTCTTTAATAAAAAATTATCCAATTGATTTGCAATTGGCTGGCCATACGCATAGAGGTCAATTTATCCCTTTATCATGGATTATTTGATGGTTTAATGATTATGCATATGGAAAATATGATGAACATGGAAAAATTGTATTTGTTTCTCAATGAATTGGTACGCGAGGAGCTCCAATTAGAGTAGGAACTCAGAGTGAATTAGTTTTAGTTACGCTTAAACATTAATCTAAACATTTTGGTTTTTGGTAATTTTCACAGTACATCATAGTACAAGCAGCTTCTGTACTATTTTCTATTTTATTGCACGTATTACAACCGTCAAAAAATGATTTACAATCCTTTGAAATTGTTGTTTTTCGACTATCTTGATTATAAGAAGGTGTTTTGGAAATTTGGTTACATCAAGTCAAAACAAATGGTAAAACAATTAGAGAGAAAAGAAACACTTTATTCATGATATTTAAAATAAAAAAATAAAAGATATTTTTAATACGTGAATTTCTCCAAAAAGATACATAAAAAATACATTATTACAATAATGATTAATTAGATTTGTTTTTTATGTTTAAATAAACCATTAAAATGTCAAATTTAAAAATAATTGATATGTCAGATTTTTTGTTTTTTTATAAGATTTGTGTATAATTTTATTGGAAACTGTTTTTATTCTTTTATAACATATTCTATGAACTTACAAGAACTTATTGCGACATTAAATCCTCATCAACTTGCTTATATCAATATGGATCTCAAGGATCCTAAAAATGGGGATTATATGTTGAGTGTTTTTCATCTCATTCCTGGTGGGAAACTTAATATTTTGCAAGCGGCATGTGAAGTTGCTGCTGAATCTAGTACAGGGACAAATTTTTTGGTACAAACAGAAACTGCATACTCAAAAATGCTTAATGCATTAGTATATCAAGTAGATTTGGAAAAAAATCTTGTACGGATTGCTTATCCATGGAGACTTTTTGATAGAAAAGGAAATGTTCAAAATATTTTGACGTATATTGCAGGAAATGTCTTCTGAATGAAAGAAATTCAAGCCTTGAAACTTTTGGATGTTTGGTTTCCTCCTGCTATGCTTGAACAATATGATGGACCTAGTTATACTTTGGATGATATGAGAAAATATCTCAATGTGTATGATAGACCAATTCTTGGAACTATTGTGAAACCAAAAATGGGACTTACTTCTGCTGAATATGCTGAAGTGGCTTATGATTTTCGGGTAGGATGAGGTGATTTTGTGAAAAATGATGAACCGCAGGCAGATCAAGATTTCTGTCCTTATGATAAAATGGTAGCTCATATCAAAGAAGCTATGGATAAAGCAGTTAAAGAAACTGGTCAGAAAAAGGTACATTCATTTAATGTCTCAGCAGCAGACTATGATACGATGATTGCAAGATGTGAGATGGTAGTAAATTCTGGTATGGAAAAAGGTAGCTATGCTTTCCTTATCGACTGAACTACAGCTGGATGGATGGCAGTACAAACACTTAGAAGAAAATATCCAGATGTGTTTATTCATTTTCATAGAGCAGGACATGGTGCTTTTACTAGACCAGAAAATCCTATTTGATATACTGTTTTAGTTTTATCTAAATTTGCTAGACTTGCTGGAGCATCTGGAATTCATACCGGAACTGCTGGAGTTGGTAAAATGGCAGGAACTCCCGAAGAAGATGTTACAGCAGCACATAATATTTTTTGACTTGATGCTCCAGGGCATATTTTCCAACAATCACGAGGAACTATTCCAGAAAACGATGAAGATCGATTAAATAAAGTCCAAGAAGATCATCATCAACATCTAGTTAATGAAGATGATACTTGGAGAAATCTCAAAAAATGTTGTCCAATTATTTCTGGATGACTCAATCCAACTCTTTTGAAACCATTTATTGATGTGATGTGAAATGTAGATTTCATTACAACTATGGGTGCTGGTTGTCATGCTCATCCTAGAGGAACAAAAATTGGAGCGACAGCATTAGTACAAGCATGTGAAGCATATAAAAAATGAATAGATATTGTAGAGTATGCAAAAGATCATATTGAACTTGCTGAAGCTATTGAATTTTTTACTAAGAAAGAAAATAAAGATTTGAGGCATGCTGAGAGAAGAGAATCTAATTAATTAGTTTATCCGCAATACAGAACAAACAAAAAAGGTTAGATGTAAAAATCTGGCTTTTTTTGAAATTTGAATTGTAACTTGAAAGTAAAATTATACAACAAAAAAGAATCAGAATTTTATATTATTATATATATATTATGTATCAACCAAGTTCAGAATTATTAAAAAAATATGCAGATGTTTTGGTGAAATTTGCATTGTGGAGTGGAAAATGAGTAAATAAAGGAGATGTGGTTTTTGTTCAAATTCCAGAGTGTGCTAAACCATTTTATTTACCTTTGCAACAATCTATTTTGGAGGCTGGTGCTTATCCTATTTTTGAATATTATCCAGATGGTGTGGCTAGAAATTTTTATGAAAATGCTAGTGATGAACAAATATCCTTTTATCCACAGGCTTATTTTGATGGTAAAGTGGAACAGATGACTCATGTGATTTCTATAATTGCAGAGCATGATAAATATGAATTGAAGTGAGTTGATCCGCAAAAAATGGCTACTAGAGTAAAATCTCGTAAACCTTATGTAGAAAAACGTACTCAAAAAGAACTTGAAGGAAAAATGACATGGACACTCTGATTATATGGTACTCCTGCTATGGCGGAAGAAGTTGGTATGACACTTGAGGAATATCGAAATCAAATTATAAAAGCGTGTTATCTTGATGAAGAAAATCCTATTGAAAATTGGAAAAAAACTAATATGGAAATAGAAACAATAATTTCTAAATTAAATGAAATGAAAATTCAGAAAATTCATATGGTTGGTGAAAGTGTAAATCTTTGGGTTGGTATATGATCTAATAGACAATGGCTTGGTGGGTCAGGAAGAAATATTCCGTCCTTTGAAATTTTTACTTCACCTGATTATAGAGAAACTAGTGGTTGGATGAAATTTAATCAACCATTGTATAGATATGGTCAAAAAATCACCGAAATTTCTTTGAAATTTGAAAAGTGAGAAGTTGTTTATTTTGATGCTAGCGAAGGAAAAGAACTTTTAGAAGAAATATTTAAAATTTCTGGTACCAAATCATTGTGAGAGTTTAGTTTAACTGATAGTAGACATTCTCATATTACAAAATGTATGGCTGAAACATTATATGATGAAAATATATGAGGTGAATTTGGAAATACTCATATAGCAATTTGAAGATCTTATGAGGAAACTTATGTTTGAGATGTTAGTATACTATCTGAAGAACAAAGAAAAGAATTATGATTTAATCAAAGTGCAGAACATATAGATATTATTTCTACCACGGATAGAACCGTGACTGCATATTTGGAAGATGGTAGAGAGGTAATTATTTATGAAAAAGGTAAGTTTTTTATTTAGAACTTAGCACTTAGAGATTAGGGTTCAAAATCGAGCAATAAAGAAGATATACAAAAGAAATGAATCATTACCAAATCAACATAATTCGTAGCCAAAAAGCATTCATACAATTCTAACTAGACTTAAAATTTAGATAATGATATTGCCTTAATGAGAAATGAATTTTGTTGTCTTTTATTGCGAGATATTTTTTAGCTTTTCGAATTTAGAATTACATTTTACAAAATAAAATTTAAAATGTACTTATACGGATTTACTACATTTGCAGGTATCGATAAAGTAATGAAAGTGGATCGTGATGATTTGAAATTTTCTGTTTGAGATTTATTACAATCTGATGATGAATATTTTTTGGTATTGGGAAATACTGTTTCTTTTGCTGAACAATATACAGCTCGTTTACCTAATAATCGTGAATTAATTGTAATTTATCCTAAATTTGTTTCTCAAAAATATATTGCATGGATTCATTGGATGGTTTCGGAATATTATACGGGTTATAAGAATGTAATAAAATATTTTATTTCACAAGATGTTGAATCTTTACTCAAAAGAGAATGATCAAAAAAATCTAAATTATCAGCAAAACTTTCTTTGTCTCCAAAACTCTTTGGTGTAGATACTGTTGCAGAAAAAGGTCAGACTTTGATTGTTTATCCAGATTTATGGACTATGTTTATTATGTCTAATGAACATACTCGTACACAATCTCAAGTTTTAGTCTTACATTCTTCGGATACTCAAATAAAAAAAGATAAAGCTTTTTGGCAAATAAAACACGGTTTAGTAAAATATATTTTGACAACTCATGCTGAAATGTTCCAAGATTTTTATGATCTTCAATCTATTTCTGTGATACATCCCTATAAGCGATATTATGCTCATCAACAAGATCCTAGATATAAAACTATAGATGTATTGTCGTATCTTTCCAAAATACATCAGGCGAATATTATAGAATATAATTAGATTTTTAGAAAACCTCTTGAATTATTTTTTCTATTGCATATAGTTGCTTTGTTAAATTTATTTTTTATGAATTCCTCATGCTTTTTGATTTTCAAGCATTTATAGAAGAACTTAGAGAAAAACCAGAAAAAAAACAGATTGTTGAGAAATATGAACAATTGGTTTGATCTATCCAATGAGATATCAAAGATCAAGAATGGTATACTGAATACTTAGTTAAGTTTTCTCCTGTTGTTTATCGTGTTCCAGAAGAACTAAAAGATGATTTTGACTGGGATTTGTTACAACAGTTGGTTTTATGATCTTTTAGTAGTGATTACGAATTAAAAAAGGAATCACAACAATCAGAGAAAGAATTATATATTGCGGTAAAAAGTTGAGAACAAAGTGTTGTAAAAACAATTTCAGAACTTTGGTCTTTTCAAATACTTAGATTATATGAAATATATATAGAGGAACAAATGAATCTTCATGCTTTGAGAAAGGAAGAGGAAAATGAACAAGTAGCTATTGATTGAGAAAGAGAAGCAAGATTATTGAGATGGAAAGCTGTTTTGGAAACTATGGATAGAGATGAATTGGCATGAAAAGCAAAACAAGAACAAGAATCAAAATTATGAGATCTTATGGGACAGTTATAAAATCATCATTTTCATTATAAAATCTTAAAATAGGAGTAAACTCTCCTATTTTTTAAAAAATAGAACTGTCAATTAAATATGATGGTATTGGTAGTTTGTAGATTGATTCTAAACTAATTTTTTTTCAGTTAGAATATCAAAAACTTGATATGTATGTTTTTGGAAGGGGTAAATTGTTATCTCATGGTATTTGTAAACAGAATTCAAGTTGTGTATCGTTTTTATTTGCTATGATTAAATAATTTTGAAGATCATTGTCATATTGTCGATTTCTTATTGAAGGATCGTTATCTTCTCTAAATAAATTATGTGCTTTTACATTAAAATCTTCAAAAAAATTTTCTCATCAAAATATTTCTGTTTCGAAAAATATTCCGGATTCTTTTATTGTTCCAGATGACGAAAGGATGATTCATATTCAAATATTTTGAGTAGTTTCAAGATCTCTTATTTTTATATCTTTTAGAATATATGATTTATTGCTATAATATTTTTGCTCAGAAAAATGTTCATTTATATTATTATTTGGTTCATCAATAAATAAAGGAAGAATTAGACTTTCTCCTCAAGAGATATTGATTTTATTTGTACAAGAGTTTGTTTTGGGATGTCAATCTGATAATAGGCTATTTTTTCATATAATTTCGATTCAAAATTTTGTAGATGCATTGATATTGTCTTTCACCAGATCATCGTTTTCATTTATTTTTATACTATATCATTCTCAACGGATCTGGAGTAAACTTAGCCCTATTTCATTTCATCATTTTGCTAAGTAGTAACTTTTGTAATAATTGTGTATTTGATTTGTTTGGATTGCTATATGTTTTGTATATTGTACTGCCATTATTCCAATTAAAGAACAAGCGACTAAAACAAATAATACTAGTAAACTTATATTTCATTGTTTTTTCATTTTTTTTATTGAAGATTAAAAAACTGTTGGAAAAGAATTGAACTTGTCCTTATTCGATTTCATTTTTCATATAAAGGACTGTATATACTGAAATGAATTAAAAAGCTCGGTTGTTTTATATATAACAAAGGAAATTCAATCTGACTATCTTGTATTATAGCATTGTTATCTTTGAATGGAAATATTGTAAAATATGGTTTGGATATAGAACTTTCACTAGGTGTTGTTATATTTGTTATTACTCAACTTGAATTTATAATGATTAATGTGCAAGGATTGTTTTTTTCTTCTTCGTTAAATCATGTGATTAAAGGAAAATCTGGTTTACATATTCCTGTACTAGTAATTGTTATGTTTCCCAATAATCAGGAGAGATATAATGTATCTGTTTTTTCTGTATTTATCTGCTGATCAAAATTGAGACTATGATTGTCTGCTATATTTTGTAGTGTTTGATTGGTCCAAATTAATTCTTGTTGAATTTTTTTTTCTTGTTGTGTACGAAAACTTATCAATGATATAGTATTATACGTCCTAAAAAGGATAACCGTTAATACTCCGATCATACTAATTGTTATGAGTAATTCTATTAATGTAAATCAGAATTTTTTATTGTTCATAATTAGTAGTTTCAAATAAATGATTCCAATACAACTTCTCCTGTTTTTGATCATCTTTGGTATATTACGTGTGATTCTACTTTCAAAATTTTTCAGGTATTCAGTATGTTATCATGGTCTTTAACTCCTGTAAAATATATATATCTAGAATATTGTGTTGGTTGTTCGCTGGGCACATGAGTATATTCTAAAGATCAATTATTATTTATAAATAATTTTGTTTCTGATAGGTCGTTGGTTATAACTGGACTTCGTTCTACGGTGTTTATATCAACTATTCGTTTATTTTGTCCTTCCAAAAAATAGTGTTTACATACATTAGTTCCCATAATGTCATAATATTCTTTGTCTACTATACAATCTCGTGGTAATCCAGCAATGCGATTACTATCTCTAGTGTTATATGTTAGTTCTAAGCCTTCTTTTGCCAAAAGAGTTGCAGTTGTTTTTATTTCTAATTCGTTCATGGTGTTCATGTTGTACATTATCAACTTTAATACAGCTAATACACCTACGGAAAAGATAAAAAGAACTATAATCATCTCTATTAATGTAAATCATTTCTTTTTCATATTGGTTTTTTGATTTAAAAACTACTACAAGGAATATATTCTAATTTACATATGTTGGTTGTTATTTTGAAACAGTAAATTTTATTTCTAATTTCTGTTTTTATTTTAGTTATTCCTTCTTGATCGTTTATTTTACATCCGATGGTATAGGGTAATAATTTTATATCTACAATATTTGAAGTCTGGTTGTTTATTTTAATTTCTTTTATTATCTGTTTACTGTCAGAAAATCATGTAAATAATTTCATATCTCAAGATTCTTGCTCTAGTCTATAATCAAATCAATGTGATCATGTCTCAATTTTTATATATAGTGCTGTATATCTTTCTTCTCCATTATAATTTGAACTCATATTACTCAATAAAAGTTGTTCATAATTATTTTTAAAATCATCTTTTCCAGTTTGAGCTTCAAGTTCTTTAATGCGTGAACCACTAAATTTCATAGTAATCGTCATAATTATTACAATTATTGATATTACGATAATAATTTCGAGTAATGTAAATCATTTCTTTTTTAGTTTCATCAAAAACATAGAAAATAAATTCTTTTATGTTATATATATTTTCATATATGATGCAATGTTATGTTTTTTATGAAATATCTCTTATAATCAAACTCATTCCATGATATGTAGAATTAATCAGAATACGGCATATGCTATTATTACTACAATTCCTCACATACCTATTAACATAATAGGCTCAATAACTTTTGATAAACGATTTATTTTAATATCTAATTCTGACTCATACATCTGTAATACATTATTTAATGATTCATCTAAATTAGCTGTTTGTTCTCCTACTTTTATCATTATAGCAATATCCGCAGGGATGAGCTCTCTATGA
Organism: uncultured Candidatus Peribacteria bacterium; assembly: GCA_964586005.1. Taxonomy (GTDB): domain Bacteria; phylum Patescibacteriota; class Gracilibacteria; order Absconditabacterales; family Absconditicoccaceae; genus UBA5124. The sequence continues at coordinate 61,825 of CAZPFR010000001.1, forward strand.
TTTTTAATTGAAGTATAAATGTCTTTACCTTCTTTTAATCAATTAATTATTTCTTCTAACATATCTTGATATGCAGATATTCCTAAAATTTCTTTTAATAGTAAAAATGTTTGAATATAATTCATTCATGAACTATTCATAAGTTTCATATATCTACAAAATTTTACAATATAATAATATTGTGTCATCTTTCCAATAAGAGGAATTTGCATCAAAGTAGAAAATCAGATTTTTTTTCATTTTTCTGTTGTTGAAAATAATCAAATTATAATTCATATCGCTGTTATACTACCTGCAATACTTTTCCAATGAATTTTTAAAAATTCAGAAAGATCTCTCAATATTCTTGTTGCTCGTGGTAATTCTAAATTTTGAAAACTATCTGCAATAGAAAAAATAGAAGGTAATACTAAAGTAAATAAGCTAATTACAGCTATAATAGATATAATTAATAACATTATCGGATAAATCATTGCTCATATATATTTGTTTTTGATTTCTTTTGTATACTCGTATTCTTTTGCTAATGATTCTAAGACTATAGCTAATTTACCTGATGCTTCACCTGTTTTGATTACTGCAATATCTCATTCGTTGAAATAATCTGGTAATCTTGATAATGAATAAGATAAAGACATACCTCTTTTTAAATATATTTGTATTGTAGATGCCATATCTTTTAATGCAAAATTATCTGTTGATTCTTGAAGAATATTTGTTGCTTCATTTAATGATATTCCTCATTTTATTAAATAAGCTATTTCTTTGAATAAAATTATTTTGTCTTTTTCAGAAAAATTTTTTTTATCTAGGGATTGTAAAAAATTTACTATAGCTTTATCAAAAAAATCATCTGTTTGTTTTAAATTATTCATTAGTTTATTCTTTAGAATAAAATGCTTTTATTTGTATATCAACTAATTGCTCTTGATCATATTCCATAATATTGTAGTTTATTTCATCTATTTTGTATAGAACACGATATTCTTTTTGTTCAGATACATTTTTATCTACGTTTTCTATAAATGATAATAAATAATCTTTATTAAGAAATTTTGCTTGGAGTTTTATTGGTATTGCATAAAGTTGTTCTTTTATATTTTCTGATTTTCAGAAAGAAATATTTATTATATTACCCAATTCTTGTTTATTTTCTTTGTCTTTTAATAAGTATTCGTTGATATTTGCTAATAATAATTTTTCATTAATTTCCATTTTATTATCTTGAAGATTATTTATTTGTAAATATGATCTAGCAAATCCAAAATTATCTTTGATATCTTGTGGTATTTCGGGACATCCTGTTCTATAATTTACACAAGAAATAATGTTGTTTTCATTGTTTTCTATTAATGAAATAAGATCTTTATCTTTCTCATATTGATTCTTTTTGATTAAAAAATCATGTATTTGAGTCTCTTTTCATATAATAGTTTGTTTTAATTCTATTGTTTTCCCTCGGTTTGGTAATAAATATTCGGTAATACATAATACAATTAATAAAAATGTTATCAATACATATAACCTGTATTTTATTCATGAAACTCTAGCCATTGATATTGAAATCTGAGCATCTTCTTTTGATTCTTTGTTATTTTTTTGTTGTTCCATCAACTTTTCAATAAGCTGATTTTGGTTCTCTTGGTTGTTATTTTCCATCTTTTATAACATTAGCTTCTAAAATAAATGAAAATCAATTACTATCATCTTTTTTTGTGTAATTTTTGATGTATAAATTTTCTATAAAATCTAAATCTTTAAATCTATCTATTAAAGAAATAATTCATTTATCTTTATCAGAATAATATAGTGAATTTAAATTAGATACTTCTCATCTTACCGATATTTTTTCTAAGTCAACGTTGAAATCTGATAATAATATATCATTTCAACTTTGGTTTAAAGTTTTAATTTCTTGGAGCATAGTTATTATTTTATTGATATGCGTTGATCGTGGGGTTTCGTTATATTGTTCTTCAAGACTTTTTATAGCTATTAACTTTGTAAATCCGGTTAATGTTTTATAATTTTCTAATTCTTTATTTTGTTGTTCTATAATAATATTTTTTTCTTGGATATTTTTGTTTAATAAAAATGTGTATCATTGTAATGCTAGATATGCCATTATTGATAGACCAAAAAGGATAAGAGTAAATGTAAAATATTTTTTTCGATTGGATTTCATGATATTTACAATAAATGATTAAATATATATATTTTTAATTATACTCTTTATTGATAAAAAAATCAAAATCTGAATATTTTATTTGTTATTATTTATTGACAAAAATATTATATTTGTTTAAATACGTCTTTTTTTTCATTTGGTGTTGATTTTTTGTTTTAAAAATTTATAAGAGAACGCCTTCTGTGGGCTCTTGTAGTTCAACGGGATAGAACAACTCTCTCCTAAGGAGTAAATACAGGTTCGAGTCCTGTCAGGGGTAATCTATTTAAATACGTGCTATAACGGTTTAACCATCTGTTAGCTTTGTATTTGTTTTTATATTTTTATTCTATTATTATGGTTGTAAAAAAAGAAAAAACAGATTTTAGAAGACATGAAAAAGATACATGATCTCCTGAATATCAAATTTCTTTGTTGTCTGATGAAATTAAAATGTTACAAGAACATTTACAGTTACACAAAAAAGATTTTGATGCAAAAAGAAGTATTCTTAAAAAAGTTGCAAAAAGAAGAACTCTTTTGAGATATTTGAAAGAGAAAAACATTGAAATGTATATGAACGTTTCAAAAAAATTCTGAATTAAAATTTAATTAAAATAACACTTTTTATTTTTTAACGTTTTATTTTATGACTGCAAAAAATGTTGCAGAAAAAAAAGTTTCTGCTAAATTTTCTGTGCCTTTAATCAAAGAAGGGCAAAAAGTTAAATGAATAGTTTTGAAAAAAATTGGTAATGGAGTTCTTGTTGACTGTGCTAACTCTGCTTTTACTGGAGTTATTCTTTCTAAAGAAGTAAAAGAATTAGAAAGATCAGGTTATGATTTAGCTCCAGGTAGAGAAATAGAGCTTGAAATAGTTAATCCTAGTATTAGACATGAAGATTGATATTATATTGTTTCTATTACAAAATTATTACAATATGATGTTTGGAAAGCTATTTTGAAAAAATTTGAAGATGATGAAATTATTACTGTTATTCCAACAGAAGCAAATCTTGGAGGTTTGTTAGTTGATATGCACGGTATTAAATGATTTGTTCCACTTTCTCAATTGGCGCCAATTCATTACCCAAGAGTAGAAGATTGAGATCAAGAAGCAATTTTTGAAAAATTATTGGATCTTATCGGTAAAGAACTTAGAGTAAGAATTATTAACATTGATGAAGAAGAAAAAAGAATTATTCTTTCTGAAAGAGAAGCATTGAAAGAAGAAAGAGAATCTGTATTGAAAGAATTAGAAGTTGGAAAAATATTTGATGGTGTAGTAAGTGGTGTTTCTTCTTATGGATTATTTGTAACTATTTGAGGAACTGTTGAATGACTTGTTCATATCTCAGAAATTACTTATGGACATGTTAATAATATTGATAGACTTGGTAAGATATGAGATAAAATTCAAGTAAAAGTTATTGGTTTAGAAAATGGAAAAATATCGTTATCTAGTAAAAAACTAAAGAACGATCCATGGACAGAATTACCAAAACAACATAAAGTAGGAGATATCCTTGAATGAGAAATTATTAGATATGTTCCTTATGGAGTATTTATTAGAGTATTTGATGATATCAATGGGTTGATTCACTTGAGTGAACTTTCTCACAAATCTACACAAAATCCAAATGAAGTAGTTAAGTTATGACAAATAGTAAAAGCTAAAATTATTTTGTTGGATCCAAAAAATAGAAAAATTGGTCTTAGTATGAAAGGGGTTAATGAACCATTACCTGAAACTCCTACAGAAAAACCAGCTGTAAAAAAAACTGTTTCATCAAAAAAATGACTTGAAGATATTGTTAAAAAAATAGCAACAGATAAGGAAGATTAATAGAATATAATGGAAAAGGACTCAAATTATTATGATTTGGGTCTTTTTTTTAAAATTTTTTAGATATTGAAAAAATCTAAGATATTCTTTTTGATATCTTGATATTCTTTTATCTCGTTACATCTCACTTTAAATTCTTTTGAACCAGGAATTCCTTTGACATAAGAATATAGATGTTTTCTAAATTCAACGAGTGAATATTGAAGCATCTCTTCTGACTGATTTTTCTCTTTGATAAGTTCTATATGTTTTATAATTGTTTCCAATTTTTCTGATGGGGTGGGGTGATGATGGGTGAATATCCAGGGGTTTCCGATGGCGGCTTGTCCTATCATCACCCCATCGAGATTTTCTCTCATCTGTTTAATTTGTTCGTAATTTGTTATACCTCCATTTCCAATAATTATTTGGTTTGGTAAATGTTCTTTGAGATTATAAATAAAATTTCGATCTGGGTTTGGTCAATATCATTGGGCAGTAGTTCTTCCGTGAATAGTTATCATATCAACATAAGGACTAGCCTGTAATAAAAATTCAGTCTGATTTATTTTATCTTGTTCGTTTGTGCCTGTTCTTGTTTTGATACTAAATGGCATATCGGTTACTTTTCTTATATTTTCGATAATTTCTAATGATTTTTGTTTGTTTTTGATAAGTTCTGCTCAACCTCAACTTTTCATTACATTATTTGCAGGGCAGCCCATATTTAATTCGATTCCTCTGAAACGATTTTTATATTTTTTATTGAGTATTTTAGCTGTTTCTATAAGTGTTTCTTGGTTTCCACCAAATATTTGAACAATAAGATTTTTCTGATTAGGGGTTGTTTCCAAATGATGAATTACTCCTTCAGGATTACGAATAAATCCATCTGCTGTCATAAATTCTGTCCATAGAAAAAAATCATACTGATCTTTTTGTCAGTATTGGTCTCGGATTTCTTGAGCTATACAGCGGCATGCTGCATCAGTAAATCCATCCATTGGAGCTAGTCAGAGTATTGGTTTCATTATATTGTTCTGAATAATTATTTTAATAAACAATAAATGTACCATAGTTCGCTGTTTATATTTCTTAACGGTAAAAATTTACAAACAAACCGGCTCCATGTATTTTTACCTAAAATATAAAATGCTTACTTATGTTATTTATTGTTTATATATTATAGTTAATTCCTCATTTTTTTCAATGAAAAAAGCCCTGGCATTACCAGAGCTTTTGACAATAATGTTGTGCTTGATTATTTGTCGTATTTTTCAATCGCATATTTGCGTGTCATGTATGCAACGGGATTTTTCATTGCAAGAATGTTTAATGCGGCTAAATATGCGTTAGTGTCCTTTAGAAATGTAGCATTGGGAACATCAGAAGGCATTCTCAAATAATAGGTTTTTTTTTCTTTGTAAGCTGTTCTTGAAAATGGAAAACTAAACAATACAAAAAAATCAGATTTTAATTTATATATTTGTATATTATGAAGGTTGTTATTTTGGAAAATATACGTAGTGCTTATAATGTTGGAAATATTATTCGTACAGCTGATGCTTTGTGATGGAAGGTCTGGTTGACCGGTTATACACCATCTCCCTTAACTGTTCCTAAAGTAAAAAAAACTTCACTTGGAGCAGAAGAAACAGTTGATCTTCAACAATTTTGATTCACCAAAGAAGCCATAGATGTGGCTAGAAATAAGTGACTTGTTGTTGTTGCGGCAGAGATAACAGATCATGCAGTACCTATTGACATGTATACTATTTCTAAAGATGGTATTGCTGTTATTTTTTGAAATGAAGTTGAGGGTGTTTTACAAGAAACACTAAAAAATGTTGATGATGTCGTCTTTATTCCTATGTCTTGAATAAAAGAATCTTTGAATGTTGGTCAAAGTTCTGCTATTATTATGTGGCAATTATGATTGTTGTAGTTATCTTATTTTTATTGTTTTGATGATGTTTTCTATATCTTTTTCGTACATTTTGAATGTTTCTTTTGTTGCTGTATAACTTATTATATATGCTAAATTATCTTTTAATATCAATGTTTGTTCTTGTTTTATAGTATTTTGTTCTTGATTGAAAGAATATGTTATTTTCTTTGCTGGAAAATTGTCTATTTCTTTATCTTCTTCGTTTTCTATTTGAAAATTTTCTCCTATATTATTTATCATTTTTTTGTTTTCTTCGTATAAATTTTTTAAACTTGTTCAAGATTGCACTAAATAAACAAGAAATCCTAAATTTTCTCTTGTTGCTTTTTCTTCTGTTTGTGGTGCAAAAAATATTACTGTAGATCAATAAATATTTTCTTTGAATGTTCGATTTCAAGGGAAACTTAATTTGAATCTATATTGTTTGTTCTCATAATTATTTATGTTTGATTTTTTTTCTGTAATTTGTTCAATTTGGTTGTTTCAGGAATTTTCCTGAATTGTATTTTCTGGTTGCTTATTACATCCAGATAGTACTATAACCAGAATTCACAATGAAATAATGATTTTCTTTGACATAAGAATATATATTATAAAGTAAAAATATTTTTTTTGGCTATAAGTATCGTGTTATTTGCAGTTTTCCATGTGTTTGTTACTTCTCATTGTTTGTTTGTATATATTAATTTCTCTATTAATAGTCAACTTTGTATACATATTTTTTTAAGCTCTTTTTTGGTAAATATATGATAAAATCTATAATATGTTTTGTTTTTTGATTTTCGAGGAATAAATAAATTATTTCGTTCATTATTATTTGGATTTATTAATTTTTTCAAAAAACTTTTTAAGATTATTTTTGTATAATTTTTTATCATTCGTAATGAAAATGATCGATTTGTTATTATTGTTACTCAACCATATCTTAATGCTCTATATATAAGTTTCATAATTAAAAATCTTTGCTTTTTATTTGTTAAATGCTGAATACTTGCTATACCTACTATTATATCTATTGATTCTTGTTTACACTTGGATAAATAGCCTATCATATCATCACAAATAAATTCTGTTTTAATGTTTTTTTGTGGTATTTGATTTTTTTTTGCTTCTTCTAATATATTTTCAGATAGATCAATTCATGTATAATTAATTATTTTGTCTTTAATTACTGTCAAATGTTCCAATAATCTTCAGCTTCCACATCATAATTCTACTATTCTTATTTGTTTTTCTGGGTAAGATGCAATGGTATTTATTATTATATCAGCATCATTTCGATATTTTTTTCTTGTTTGACTATATTTTAAAGCTTCTTGGTTATAAAATTCTTTAAGTTGAAAACGAATTATTATATCTTGGTATTTATTTTTTTTAATTAAACGATTCATTCAATGTTTTGCTAAAAAGCTATTGTTTCCTTCTTTTTGGTTTGTTATTTCTTTATAACATCGTTCTGGCGGTATAAATTTTTCACTTTCTCTTACTGATCAAAATTCTATTTCAGCGATTCGTAGTCATTCAAGATTATCTTCAAACTTATTTATTTCAATATTATACCCTTTGTAAGGGTAAAAATAACGAGTTTTTTTGATCTTTTCGGTTGTAATATTTTTTCGATACTCAATAAAATCTTTTTTATTTATTGTTTTTTCAAATTCTTCTCTTACTAATCCTTTCCCTTTTTTTCTTGTTAAAAAATATTTTTTTTGTGTTTTACCCTTTTTTTTTGTAATAATTTCTCTTACTCTAATCTTTTTTTTATCGATTATTGTATATCATTGTAAAATTTCTTGTTGTTCACAAGTACTTATATCTGGAATGTTATTTATTAAGAATTTTCTTTCTATTTCTAACATGATTTATGTGCTATTTAAAATAAACTTGTTTCTTGATGATTTGTTTCTTTTTCATTTTTTTCTTTTGTATTAGATAATTTAAGAAAATCTTCTTCATCAAATATTTTTTCTTCGTTTTCTATAAATATTTTTTTGAAATGTATTAAATATAATGTTAGTAAAGCTGTCATTCTTACATCGTTTTTACAGTATATTTTGAATTCTTCTAAATATTTTAAATCCTTTGTTTCTTGATATTTTTTCCATAATGTTTCTCATTCCGCTCATGATTCTAATGTTTTTTGTATTCCAACCAATGCACTTGCTACTTTATTTAACCCTAATCTTTTTCCTGTCAGTTTATTTAAAAATACATATAAGTCTATGCTTTTGTCGTTTATCTCATTAAGATCTTCTTCTGTTTTTCAACAATTGTATATACATACAGGATTATCAAACCATATGTTATTATATCATATAATATATCAATCAAAATCAATCATTTTTTGTACAAATTCAGTCAGATTGTTTTGATCTATATATTCATATTCCATTTTATTGTTTTCTGCTGGATACATTGCATATCATAGTAAAAATTTAGCATCTTTGATGTCATCACTTAATGTTGTTTCTATATCATATACCATATAAGGTTTGTTATTTATTGTTGAATAAGCTCCTGATGAAAATTCGTCCATAAGTATTTGTTCAATTGTTTTTTGTCCTGTTTGTTTTTCTTTTTTGATTATAAAATTTTTGATTATATTATGGAGTTCTTTTTTGCCTTCTTCATCTATTATTATTTCTATTTTTTCTCTTTCATCTCTTATAATTATCTCATTGTTCTCTGTTTGTGAAAAACTAAATATTATTTCGGATCTATTGCAATAATAAATATCTTTACCTTCTCTAAAAATTTTTTTGAAAAAATCCATAATTCATAGACAGCGTTCTTTCTTTATATTGCTATATAAATTTTGTATAAAATTATTTTGTATCGATTTTAATTCTTGTAATGAGAACCTTTTGTACATATTATTTTGTGTTTTCTGATGTAAATTTTTGGTATATTATGAATTCTTCTGGGCTTATTTCTTTTATTGTTTTTAGAGGATCTGATACAAAATTATCAATTTTTATTTTGTTTTCATCGTTTAATGTCAGACTTAAATTCTTTATAAGAAGGGGTATATTGTTTGAATCTATTTTTTTAAAATAAATTGGTTCTATTTTATGGTCTTCTATATTATAATATCCAATAAAGGAAATTCATTGTATAATAAAATCAATTAGTACTTTATTGTTTTTTTCTACGATATCTGATACAGTGATTCAAAGAAACTGTTTAACTCTTTCTATAATAATAATACTATTTATAGATCATTCTGAATTATTTGATGTTTCTGGAACGTAGGTTAATAGTCATTGAATGATGCTTTTTATAAAGAGAGCAAATTTTTCTTTACTTTGATCAGTGTTTGATGTTTGTATTATATTATTTATTATTTTTCTTGCCTCTTCATCTGATACATCTATCTTATTTAAAATAAAATTGTTGTGTAAAAAAGTGATTGTTATAATATTATTTTTCCAAAGAACGTCGATATCTATGTTTGTTTTATTACAAGTTTTTAACTCTTGTCTTGGTAAAAGAATTTTAATTGTGGTACATAACTTATTTATTTCTTCTTCTTGTATTTCTTGTCCTACTTCTCAGAATAATGTTTTATTTTGTTCTATATATTTTTGTAAATCACTAAAAGATCGTTTCTGAGATGTACACAATTTATTTATTGATTCAGTTATTTCAGTAAATCAAATTAATACTATATTTTTTACATATAATGTATTTTTTTCTTCTTCTAAAGTTATTTCTAAAGGAATTTTTGTTTCTAGATTCCAATCTCATTCTATTTTTATTGTGTTTCATGAAATTATTTTTTTATTTATGCTTATTATGTTGATTTGTTGGAGTAAATTCTCAATCAAATTGATTTGATTTTCGTTATTTTGTTCTGTATTGTTTTCTCCTGTGTTAGTAATAATAAAATCATTTTGTAAAATATTTTTGTTTATTTGATCTTTTAATCAATTATATCCTATTAATTTGTTTCAATTATTTATGTTTATGATTTGCTTTTCTATTTCATTGAGTTCAAATTTATTAGTTATGTTTTTGATTATTTCTGTCTTTTGTAGGTTTTCTTTGATATAATAATTATTAAAATAATATATTACTTCCTTATAAAAATTTCAGATTTGATTTCTTTTTAATATTTCTTGTATAAAACTAAAATATCAGTTTAAACTATCTATATTTAATCTATTATTTTTTATATCTTCGTATATTATTTGTTGAAATGATATTAATTTATAGATATTTATTTTTTCATTTTTATATATTTTATTACTTATAAATTTGTTGTATAGCTCATTTTGTACATCAATAAAATTTGTAAAAGTAATATAACTGTCTTTGTATTCTGATCAACAATTTTCTAAAAAATTTTGAATTGTGATATTTTGACTGTTGGTGTAATATGTATAGTATAATAAATTCTGACACATTTTTTCTTTATGTTTTTTTTGTTTTATAATATTATTAAATATTGGTTCTATATTTATATTATCTTGTTCTATATTATAAATAAAAAATTCTTTTATAAATTTCTCTGTGAATATATCACAAATTGAATTTGTTATTTTTTTCTCGAATAGACATTGTAAATTAAATTCTTCTATAAGATTTTTATTGATTGGAAATAAGGTATTTAATTTTGTTTCCTTGGAAATTCATTTACTTCATAAAATGATATTTTTAAAAAATATTGCCATTTCTTCTTTTGTATATGTTCATTTTTGAAAATACGGTAAAGGTTGAATAGGTGCTGTCTTCGTTATGCTAAAAAATCTTGGTACAATAAATCATTTATACGTTACTAAATTGTTGTAAGAACTAATAATTTCATTTTCTTCTTGTATATCATCTGTTATTATTTCTCCCGAAAAAAAATATAAGGTATTTTTTTTATTTATTTTTTTAAAAAATTCTTGTATTGTTTTTTGTTTAATTGTATCTAAGCTGTTTATGTCATATATTAAATTTGCTTGTTTATTTAATATATTGTATATTTTGAATATTACAAAAACTCCTATTATGATAAAAATCCCATAGGTAAATAGTATTTTATATATTTTTCAATACTTTTTCAGTATTTCTTGAGTCTTTTCTTGTAATTGTTGTTTGTTCATTTTTTATTATTCAAATAATAATTTTGTTCATTATACTTTTTTCTTAGTTGTTTTTCAATCTTTAAATTATTGTTTTTTCTATAAAATATAGCAATTCTTATTTGTATTTTTGTTTTTTGTAAAAAAAATAATAAAAGTCTTGCAAAAAAAGTTTTTTTCTCTATATTGGCCGCGCTGTTAAGTTTTTTATTTTTGTAAAAATTTGTCAAATGAAAAAATTATTGACATTAAGTGCTCTTGTTTTGACTGTTTTATTAGCTGGATGTGGACAAACTGAAATTTCTGAAGAAGAAGTTGCAGCTCCAGTTGTAGAAGAAGCAGTAGCTCCAGTTGTAGAAGAAGCAGTAGCTCCAGTTGCAGAAGAAGCAGTAGCTCCAGTTGCAGAAGAAGCAGTAGCTCCAGTTGCAGAAGTAGCTCCAGTTGCTGAAGAAACTCCAGTTGCACCTCAATAGTATATTTTTGGTTGCAACTTTTAGTTAAAACTATAAAAGAAGTCGATTTATCGACTTTTTTTTATTTATCTTTATTATTATGAAATTACGTGAATTTTTACAACAACAATGAATATCTAGGAGAACTATTATTTCATATATAAATAATAATCAATTATTTTTGAATTGAGTTATTGTTCAATCTTATTGATTGGAAATAAAACAAGGAGATTGTATTCATACTGTTGACAAAAAATGGATATATGAAAATATGTCAATATCTGAAAAAAAACAATTTTTATGTTTTTATAAACCAGTTGGTTGTGTATGTTCTAAATTAGATAAATATAATACGACTATTTATAATTATCTTCCTGAAATATATCATAATCGATATTATATAGGAAGATTAGATAAAGATAGTCGTTGACTTGTTTTATTAACAAATGATCCTAAAATAGTTAATGAATATGAACATCCACGTCATTGAATAACTAAAGAATATCTTGTTACATTAAATAAATCTTTTAGTAAAGAAGATGTAAAACGTTGTTTAGAAGGAATTGAAAATGAAGGAAATATATTAAAAGCTGTTGAATGTCAGATTTTTGATGATGTATTGTACGATAAAAATAAAAAATATTTATTGAGTAATTGTGTTAAAAAACCGTCATGTGTAATAAAAATTGTTTTAAATGAATGAAAAAAAAGACATATTAGAAGAATGATGAGCTCAATGAGATATCATGTGGAGGATTTAGTGAGAATTCGTGAAGAAAAATTTGAGTTATGAGATTTGAAAGAAGGTTCTTTTGCTTTGTATGATTTATAATTTTATTGATCAGTGATTAGTTTTGTGATCAAGGAAAAACAAAGTCAATTCTTCATCAAAGCAATGTTGTTGTTTGAATTTACTTGTCATTAGAATTGTATTCTTGGTTTGAACTATGATTATGTTGATTTGGTGATAATTTCATTCTTTTATTTATTCCTTTTATTGCTCGATTTTAAAAGTTATTGTTTGCTCTTTTATTGCTCGGTTTATAGTATTTCACCAATCCAGAACAAACAAAGTTGATTCATCATTATTATTGTATGTTTATTTATTTAATGATTGTTTTAATGCTTATATATCTCGAACAACAAGCAAAAGAATATCCATTGACGAAAAAAATTTTGTCGAAATTTTCTAATGTGAATGTGGTAGAAATCCAGCATTATAAAAATATCTTTGATAAAAAAATAGAGTATAATACCGAAAAATGTCTTATTTTGGCAAAAAGCGATACATTAAAAATCTTTCCTGTTCCAAAAAATTATGGGTATCAGGATGCGAGGGCTTTTTTCTTTGTTACTCAGCTTAATTGTATTTTTAATTGTAAGTATTGTTATCTTAAAGGGACTTTTAAAAATACATTTCCAGTTATCTTTGTAAATTATGAGGATATTCAATCAGAACTTAAAAATAAAATTTTAGAGATTAGAAGTACATGATATATGGATAAATTAGTGTTTTATGCGAGTAATTATTCTGATTTATTGGGAATGGAAGTGTTGTCTGATTTTCATACGTCATTTATTCCGTTTTTTGATCAATTTGATAATATCTTGATGGAAACTCGTACAAAATCTTGAAATATTCACTCTCTATTGGATTTATCTTTTATACCTAAAAATACAGAAATTGCATTTTCTCTGAATCCTCAATGTATTATTGATCAATATGAACTTGGTTCTTCTTCTTTACAACAAAGAATTTCTGCCATTAAACAATTGATAGAAAAATGATGGAAGGTCTGAATTAGATTTTTACCACTTTTGCCTGTTCAATGATATTTGGAAATATATGATACATTTCTAGGTGAACTTTGCCAGGAAATTAATATACAGAGTGTAAATAGTATTTTTTTAGCGACATTGATTTATAATAAACAGGATTGGTTACTATTACAAAAAAAAGAATCAGATTTTGATTTATTGAAAAATTTAGAAATTGGTGAGGATTGATTGGTTAGGGTTTCAAAAACAGATAGAGAATTATTTGATTGATTATTTAAAAAATATTTTGGAGATAGGGTAGTTTGGGATTATGTTTAATATATAATTTATATAATGGAACAGAAACGAGAAAAATTAATAAAAGTATTTTTGGATAAAAATAAACAGATAAATTTGAGTGCAATTAGGGATGAACAAGGTGTTTATGATAAGCATATTCGTGATGCTTTGGAAATAAAAAATGTTTTTGATTTGGAATCGGGTATGAACGTATGTGATGTTGGTACAGGAGGTTGATTTCCTTTGTTGCCATTAGCAATTCAATATCCAAATGTTCAATTTATTGGAATTGATTCGGTTAAAAAGAAAATTGAAGCAGTTTCAGATATTACTAAACAATTGTGATTACATAATGTTGAACTTTTTTGGAAGAGAGCAGAAGAATGTAAAGAAATGGAGATGTCTTTTGATGTTATTACTGCTAGAGCAGTTGCTTATGTTGATAAACTTTTGCCTTGGACAAAACATTTATTAAAACAAGGAGGTATTTGGATTTTGTTTAAGCAAGTTGATGAGCAAGAAAGACAAGATCTTTTGCAACTTTGTGGGGAGATGAATTTGAAATTAGAAAAGAGATATACCTATAAACTTTTTGAAGGAGATATCGAAAGAGTAATTTATGTAGTGAGAAGGCTTTGATGAATTTGGAAAATGAGATAATAAATTTATACTTATTAATTTATCATTAATGGATGAAAATCAATTGTTAGTAGATCAGCCACTTTGAGAAAAATTAATTAAAAAATGATTTTGGTTATATTTTTTCTCGTTTTTGATTGCTCCGGCATCATATTTTATAAAGGTTATTATTTCTAATTCCGTATCTGTTGCTGATGTCGGAGTATTGTATAGCATTGTTAGTTTGATAATGTTTTTGAATGTTTATAATGATTTATGATTGACTGAAAGTCTTCAATATTTTTTGCCAAGATATTGGATGAAAAAACAATATAATTATATCAAAACTTCTATTTATTTGAGTTTATTTGTTCAAATTTTTACGGCTTTGCTTATAGCAATTTTTTTGTGGTTTGGTGCTCCATGGTTAGCAGAGCATTATTTTCATAGTGATAGTGTAGTGATAATTCTTAAATATTTTTGTTTTTATTTTTTGGGAATAAATCTTTTTCAGATTTTGCAAAGTATTTTTGTAGCTTTTCAGAGTACTTTTTCATTTCAATTTGTAGAATTTGTTAGGGTCTGGAGCATTGTTTGATTTTCTGTTTTATTTTTTTTTACTGGTAGACAAAGTATTGAACGATATAGTATTAATTGGGTATTATGATTGATTATATGAATATGTGTTGCAAGTTTTCTGTTTTATAAAAATTATAGAAAAACTTTGTTACAAGGAAATCTTGTTTTTGAAAAACCTATGCTCAAAGAATATGTTAATTATTCACTTTGGTGTTTTGTAGGACTTAATACTGCTAATATTTTCTGACAAATTATTCAACAATTAATTATTGTTATTTTAGGGCCAGAATCAGCAGGATATTATAGTAATTTTATTAGTTTGTTTAGTATATCTGCTGCTATTATTTCGCCTATTATGACTTTGATTTTTCCTTTGATTTCAGAATTGGTAATCAAAAAGGATATCATAAAACAAAAATCTTTATACTCATTTTTTTATACCTATTTTGGAATTTTTGCTTTTTTATTGGCAAGTTTTTTTGTCGTAACTTGACCTGAAACGGCACTAATTCTTTTTGGTTATAAATTTGTTTTTTCTGGGCAACTTTTTTCTTGGTGAATTATTGTTAGTATATTTACAACTTTTGTTAGTTTTAATTTTGCTGTTTTAGCTGGTATGTGAAAAATCAAGGAAAGAGTTAAGATGTTACTTATTTCTGCTTGTGTAGTTATTGTTGTTTCTTTAATATGACTAACTACAATCTGAATTTATTGATCAATTTTGGCTTTATGATTGTGATATTGATTATTGTTTTTATTGAGTTTTTTATTTCTTTATAAACATCTTCCTTTTTCTATTGATTGGAAATTTATAATAAAAAATATTATAGTAACATCTATATTGTCAATTGGAGTATGGTTGATAAAATCAGAATTATTTATATTTGATGATATCATGAGATGATCCAATTTATTAAAGTTAATTGGTATTTGATTAATTTTCTTTTTTGTTTTTATTGGAATTAATTGGAAAAGAGCTATGTTATTGAAAGATGAATTAATAAAAATGAGATCTAATTAGATTGATATTGTTAATTAAATTATTATTGTTTTTTGAAAAATATTTAAATTCTGATCATATGTCTATTTATGAAAAAAATTCTTGTAACGTGAGGTGCTTGATTTATCTGAAGTCATTTGTGTAAAAAACTTTTGGAACAAGGTCATGAAGTTATTTGTTTAGATAATCTTTTTACGTGAAATAAAAGTAATATTGAGAACTTATTAGATAATCATAGATTTACTTTTGTTCTTCATGATGTAACTCAACCTTTTTGGGCTCAAGTAGATGAAATTTATAATCTTGCGTGTCCGGCGTCACCTATTCATTATCAAAAAAATCCTGTAGAAACAATCAAAACATCCCTTTTGTGATCAATAAATATGTTGGAATTGTCATTGAAAGTAAAAGCTAAAATTTTGCAAACCTCTACTTCTGAAGTATATTGAGATCCTATGGTTCATCCACAACCAGAATCTTATTGGTGAAATGTAAATATTGTATGATGTAGATCGTGTTATGATGAAGGTAAAAGAGCTGCGGAAACATTATTTATGGATTATCATAGACAATATGGTGTAGATGTGAGAATAATTAGAATATTTAATACGTATGGTCCAAATATGCATCCTGCTGATGGTCGTGTTGTAAGTAATTTTATTATGCAGGCATTGAAAAATCAAGATATAACTATATATTGAGATGGTAGTCAAACGAGATCTTTTCAGTATGTCGATGATTTGATTGACGGTATGATAACAATGATGAATAACGAAATTTGATTTATTTGACCCGTGAATATTGGTACAGAGTATGAATTTACTATCAAAGAATTAGCTGAAAAAGTTATTGAAATTATTTCGTGATGTACGAGTAAAATTGTTTATCAACAGCTTCCTAGTGATGATCCTAAACATAGGAGGACTGATAATAATTTGGCTAAAGAGAAATTATGATGGAATCCGATTATTGGTTTGGATGAAGGATTGGAAAGAACGGTAAAATATTTTAGAAAGTTTGTTTAGTTTTTAAATTTTATATATTTTCATATGCAAGTAGTATTGTTAGCATGATGACTTTGAACTCGTTTATCTGAAGAAACTGTTGTTAGGCCAAAGCCTATGGTTGAGATTTGATGAAAACCTATTATTTGGCATATCATGAAATGATATGCACATCAATGATTTAATGAATTTATCATCTGTTTGTGATACAAGTGATATATGATAAAAGAATGGTTTTCTAATTATTATTTACATAATAGTGATATTACTATAGAAACGAAAACTAATACATTAACGGTACATAATAATAATTGTGATGATCGAAAAGTTACTTTGATAGATACATGAGAAAATACTATGACAGGATGAAGAATCAAAAGAGTAGAAAATTATATAAATTGAGATGTATTCATGCTTACTTATGGTGATGGTGTAAGTGATGTTAATGTAAAAGATGTTTTTGATTTTCATTGTAATCATTGAAAATTAGCTACACTTATTTCTGTTCAACCGGAAAATAGATTTGGAAAACTTGTTATAGAATGAGATAAAATAATGGAATTTTGAGAAAAGAAAGATAATGTAGGTCAGAATATTAATTGATGATTTATGGTCCTTAATAAAAAAGTGATTAATTATATTGATTGAGATTTTATGCCATTTGAAAAAGAACCATTAGAAAATCTTGCTAAAGATTGAGAACTTATGGCATATAAGCATAATTGATTTTGGTTTGCAATGGATACAATAAAACATAAACAAGATCTTGAGCAATTGCGAAATTCGTGAAAAGCCCCATGGAAAAAACGATCTTAATTTAGTAATTTTTTCTTTTATGAAAAATATTTTGCTAACTTGAAGTACATGATTTATTTGAAGTCATTTATTAATAGCTTTAATTGGTGAATGATTTGATGTTTTTTCTATAATTAGAAAATGATCTGATATTTCTAGAATTACCAGATATTTATGAAATCCTAAATTACATATTATATATATAAATAAAAATGAAGATATTGAAAAACTTTTTTTGAAAAATAAAATAAATTTTATTATACATTTAGCAACAACTTACAGAAAAACACATAATAAACCAGATATAGATGAGATGATAAAAACCAATATTGCTTTTTGAACTTATTTATGTGATCTAGCTGTTAAAAATTGAGTTAATTATTTTATAAATACGTGAACTTTTTTTGAATATGCTCATTATAAAAATAAAGACAATATTATAACAGAAAAGACAACAGAAAGAGCGTATAATTTATATGCATCAACAAAATTAGCTTTTAATAATATAGTTAAATATTATACAGAAAATTATAATTTTAAATCTATTACTTTGAGATTGTTTTCTCCTTATTGACCTAAAGATAATGATAAAATTATACCTCTTATAATAAAGAATACTATAGATGATAGTAATATTTTACGTCTTTCTTGAGGAAAGCAAAAATTAAGTTTTACTTATATAGATGATATAATTTCTGCTTATTTATTGTCTTTAAAATATATAGTCAAAACGAATAAAAAATTTGATATTTTTAATATATGATCTTCTGAAACTTTATCATTAAAAATGGTATATAAATATATAATTGAAATAGCTAAGAAATCTGGAAAAAATATTGAATTTTGAGCATTACCATATTCTGAAAATGATATTTTTTATTCTTGATGTGATAATACAAAGGCAAGAAATAAATTATGATGGACTACTAAATATTCAATAAAAGAATGATTGTTTTTTACTTATAAAAGTTATTTGAATGAAATTTATAAAAACTAATTTAAATACTGTTTTTGAAGTTTTTTTTGATGTGTTTTCAGATGAAAGATGATCTTTTATAAAAACATTTCATAATGAGGATTTTTATAAAATTTGATTAAAAGATTCTTTTAAAGAGAGTTTTTATTCTATATCAAAGAAAAATGTTATAAGATGAATGCATTTTCAAAATCCTCCTTATGATCATGATAAATTTGTCTATCCTATACAATGAAGTGTTCTTGATGTTGTTCTTGATCTTAGAAGAAATAGTATAACATATTGAAAATATGTTTCCGTGAATTTATCAAAAGAAAAAAATAATTGAATATTTATTCCTAGATGATTTGCTCATTGATTTTTAACACTTAGTGATGATGCAATTCTTGTTTATATGGATACAACAATTTTTAATAAAGAAAGTGACTCATGAATACATTGGAATTCTTTTTGAATGGATTGGTCTGTTGAAAATCCCATTATTTCAGAAAAAGATAGAAATTTATCTTCTTTGTTAGATTTTGATACTCCTTTTATTTTAGAATAAAGAATCATGCAAGAATTTTATAAATGAAAAACTATATTATTAACTTGATCAACAGGTTTTAAATGAAGTTGGTTGGCTTTATGGTTACATAGTATGTGAGCAAAGGTAATAGGATATGGATTAATACCCAATACTGAGCCCAATCTATTTACTGCATTAGAATTGAATCAGAAAATAATTCAAATAATCTGAGATATAAATGATACTGAATTATTATCAAAAACTATTGATGAATATCAACCTGAGATGATCTTTCATCTTGCAGCACAACCATTGGTAAGAGATAGTTATGAAAATCCTATGTATACTATCAAAACTAATGCTATGTGAACAACTGTTGTTTTGGAAATGATCAGAATAAAAGAATACATAAAATGAGCGGTATTGATAACAACTGATAAAGTATATGAAAACAAAGAATGGATTTGGCCTTATAGAGAAAATGATAGATTATGATGACATGATCCCTATAGTAGTAGTAAAGCTATGGCAGAAATAGCAATAACATCGTATACAAAATCATTTCTCCATGAATGAAATAAAAAAATAGCAGTAGTTAGAGCATGAAATGTAATAGGATGATGAGATTGGTCAAAAGATAGATTGATACCAGATATTGTAAGATCTATTATGCAATGAGAAAAGTTAATACTTAGAAATCCTAATGCAGTTAGACCTTGGCAATATGTTCTTGAGGCACTATTTTGATATCTAAATATAGGAATAAAAATATTTGAAGGTGATAAATATTTATGAGCATATAATTTTTGACCAGATATTAGTGATACACTTAAAGTCATAGATATTGTTACCAAATCTATTGAAATTTTGGGAAAATGAACATATGAGGTTAACTTAGAAATGAATAACTGAATGCATGAAGCTGGTTTGTTGCTACTTGATAATACAAAAGCTAAACTTCTTTTATGATGGAAGCCAAAATATAATGTTCAAGAAGTTCTTGAAAGAACAATTAATTTTTATAGGGCATTTTATAATCAAGAAGATATTAAAAAATTAGCATTGAATGAGATAAATCAATTTATGTAATATTTTATTTTTATAAAGGTTTATTATGATCAATATTGAATTAAGAGATATAATTAGAGACTCAATTTCTTGAAAAAAAACAGCATTTGTTCCTGGTACTTCGCCTGTTCCTGTTTCTGGTAAAGTTTTTGATGAAAAAGAATTAGAATATATGATTGAATCTGTTATGGATTGTCATTGGACAGAAGGAAGATGGAATGAAAGATTTGAAAAATGATTGCGTGATTTTTTATGAATAAAATTTGCAATAACAACGAATTCTTGAAGTTCTGCTAATTTGCTTGCTTTAACTGCTTTGACAGCAAAGGAATTATGAGAAAGACAATTAAAACCATGAGATGAAGTTATAACAGTAGCTTCTTGATTTCCAACTACTATAAATCCAATAATTCAAAATTGATTAGTCCCTGTTTTTGTTGATGTTGAATTGTGAACATATGAAGTAGATATAGAAGAGTTAAAAAAAACTATCTCTCCAAAAACTAAAGCTATTATGTTGGCTCATACTTTATGAAATACTTTTAATTTAGATGAAATAACGCAAATATGTAAAGAAAATAATATTCGGCTTATAGAAGATAATTGTGATGCTTTATGAACAACATATAATGGTAAATATACCTGAACCTTTTGAGATATATGAACGTTATCTTTTTATCCAGCACATCATATCACTATGGGAGAATGATGAGCTTTGGTAACAAATAATCCATTATTGGCAAAAATTATAAGATCGTTTAGAGATTGGTGAAGAGATTGTCGATGTAAAACATGAACTGATAATTCATGTAGTAATAGATTTAAACGAAAATTAGGTAATTTGCCGGAATGATTTGATCATAAATATATCTATTCTAGAATTGGTTATAATCTTAAAGTAACTGATATACAGGCGGCTTTATGAGTAGCTCAGTTAGAAAAATTACCATGATTTATCCAAAAAAGAAAAGATAATTTTAATTATTTTTATTCTAAATTTATTGAAAACTGATTGGATCAATATTTTATTATGCCAAAAGTAACTTTAAAATCAGATCCAAGTCGATTTTGATTTTTACTGAGTACAAAGGAGTGATGAATTAATCGTGAAAACTTGATGCAATTTCTAAATGAAAATAAAATCTGAACTAGACTTTTATTTGCTGGTAATTATCTTAATCAACCTGCATTTATTGATTATGTAAAAAATTATAGAATTGTTTGAGAATTAAAAAATTCAGATTATGTTATGAATCATACTTTTTGGTTGGGGGTATATCCATGATTGACACAAGAACATTTAGATTATGTTATTTTAAAAATAAAAGAATTTATTGATGAAAACAAATAAGCCATTAATAAGTATATTAGTACCTACCTATAATAGATTAAATTATCTAAAAGAGTGTTTAGATAGTATTGTTTCTCAAAAATGATTTTTGAAATCCGATTTAGAATTAATTGTTTCTGATAATTCTGATAATGATGAAACCAAAAAATTTATGAACCAATATATTAAAGAAAATAATAATTGGGGTATTTATTATAATAAAAACAATAAAAATCTATGAATGGTTTGAAATTGGAATAAATTACTAGAATTAAAAAAATGAGAATATTTTATCTTTTTATCTGATGATGATAAATTTTATGATGAAAATAGTTTAAAAATATTATATGATAATTTGATTAAATATAATTTGGATGTTTGTTATTGAAGGTATATGTGTATAAATGAATTATCTATATATAGTCAGTTTAAACCCCATAATAAAGTTAATAATAAGGATATTTATTATGATATTTTTCAAGAACAGATTATTTGACATACAATCTCATTTTGATGAATTTTATATAAAAGTATATGAAAAGTGTATGATGAAAATTTTTGAAACTATGCTGATTGGGATTTTAATCTTAATTATTTATATAATTGAAAAAAAATATGATTGATTAATAAATATACTTTTTTATATAAAATTCATACCAATCAAAATATTAATTCAATTAATGTTTTTTTGGACTATAAATTGTATATATTATGAATGAAAAAATATAAATATAATAAAATAACAAAAAATATATTAATGAAAATAATAAAAGTATATCCTATTATGATTATTTTAGATGTAATCAAAAAAATATGATTATACTCTTTTTTTAAAAAAATTGAATATAAAATATGTCAAAAATCAGTATAATAACAACAACTTATAATCATAAAGATTTTATAAAAGATACAATTGAAAGTATAATAAATCAATCTTTTTCTGATCGAGAACTTTTGATTTGAGATGATTCTCCTGATAATAAGACTTGGGATATTATACAGAGTTATGTAAAAAAATATCCAAATAAAATAAAAGCGTGGCATCATCAACCAAATAAATGAATAGTAGATAATATGAATTTTTTGCTATCTAAAATAAATTACGCTTCAGAATATGTTGCTTTTTTAGAATGAGATGATATGTACGCAAAAAATAATTTAGAAGAGAAAATAAAAATATTTAGAAAATATAAAGATGTTTTTTTAGTTTATAGTGATTTTTCTATTATTGATAAACAAAGAAAAACAATTAAGGAAAAATGTTATGATATTCATTTTCCAGTTCCAAACAATGTTGTTTGTGACTCTTATTTATTTGCTACTTCTCCTATAAATATATTTTCTTATACAAATTGTATGATAAGAAAGGATATTTTATCTTCTATAAAAATTAGAAATTTAACTTGAAATAAATCGTTTTCTACTTCTGATTGGGATTTTTATTTTCAAATATTAACTAAATATAAAAATTATTATATAAATGAGCCTTTATTTTTTTATAGAATCCATTGAAATAATATAACATTAAAAAATAATAATATTTTGTTAGATCTATGGGAAATATATTATTATTATATTTCTTTCTGAATTTTTAAAAAAAATAAAATTTTATATATTATTATTAATCCTTTTAAATCAACAATTAAACAGAAACTTAAATTATTTGTTGCATTATTTATTCCTATTAAATATATCAAAAAACTTTTAGCCTAAATCTTATTTTAATGTCAAAAATCAGTATAATAACAACAACTTATAATCATAAAGATTTTATAAAAGATACAATTGAAAGTATAATAAATCAATCTTTTTCTGATCGAGAACTTTTGATTTGAGATGATTCTCCTGATAATAAGACTTGGGATATTATACAGAGTTATGTAAAAAAATATCCAAATAAAATAAAAGCGTGGCATCATCAACCAAATAAATGAATAGTAGATAATATAAATTTTTTGTTGAAAATGGTTGATAAAAAATCTGAATATATATCATTTTTAGAATGAGATGATATGTTTGTTTCAGATAATTTGGAAAAAAAATTAAAGATATTTTATCAGTATAAAAATATTGCATTAGTTTATAGTGATTTATCTTTTATTGATAAAAATAATCATATTATATTAAAAAGTTTTTTTGATCGAAGAAATATTCCTTTTTTCCAGAATGAAATTATTTCAATTCAAAAATTTATTTTACAACCAGCTTGACCTATAGCATCATGGAGTACCTGTATGATTAAAAAAACTGTATTGGAGAAATATAATGTAATAAGTTTAGAACCATCTAATAAAAAATATTCAGTTTCAGATTATGATTTGTATTTTAGAGTATCTTCTGAAAATAAAGTTTTTGGTATAAAAGAATCTTTGACTTTATATAGGAGACATCAATGAAATTTGTCTTGAAGTAATTGATGAACTTCTGATGATTTAGAAAAATTAATAGATTATTATTATAAACAAAAAATAATAAATATATCTTTATACGGTAAAAAAAAATCTTGGACCAATATAGTTTCTGTTATATTTGCTCTTGAAGCTTGAAATAAAAAATCAGCATTAAAAAAATATATAAAATCATTTAAATATTGATTTTTATCATATCCTTTGTTTAAAATAGCTATTCTTTGATTTTTTATTCTACCTACAGTAATAAATAGAAAAATTCTTAATTTTTTTATTAAGAGAGGATAAATTCTATTTTCTCTAAATTATTTTTATTATATCTCTTCACCTTATATCCCTGCAAAACAAACGGAAATCTCTCAATATTATCTATCAGATATCATATTTTTAATATATGTAAAATTGGATATATACATTTTCTCATAACTTCAAAACCTGTAGCACATACTGCATACCATATCGGATGTAAACTAAAAATAGTTTTGAGATTTTGTCGTGAGAATGTGTACCATTTGTAACTATAATTTGTTGCTCCGCTTTTTATACGATGCATAGTCAAAGTTTCATCTATATTATATATTAGTTTTTTTCACTTGCATAAAATTTGTTTTTGAAATAACGCATCGGCCATATATATAGTGCTTGGATATCTATATTTTTTGTCATTTCTAAATACTAATGAAGGGTGTATTGTATAGTAAGTTTTTTCTCATAAATAATATTCAAATCATTTTTGATCTCATTCGTATCGCATAAAGGTTTTTGTACCACATCAGATGTATTTTGGATTTTTTTTCAAAAAATTAATTTGTTTTTCTAATTTTTCTGGATGTCGTAAATCATCATGATCTTGAATTGCTATAT
>CAZPFR010000002.1:0-1550 GCA_964586005.1 uncultured Candidatus Peribacteria bacterium
CGGTAATGAATATTACTGATGTATGACATTTAGTTTCTGATGGAGATGAATGAGAAGATAAACTTGAAAAATGATCTAAAAGAGATGGAATTTCAGCTTGGGATGTTGCTAAAAAATATGAAGAAGTTTTTAAAAATTGAATGAAAGAATTGAATATAGATGAATTTGATATAATGCCTAGAGCTACTGACCATATCAAGGAACAAATAGAATTGGTACAAACATTGGAAAAAAAGTGATATACTTATACTGTACCATGAGATTGAATTTATATGGATACCAGTAAAGTAGAAACTTATGGTGAACTTATGTGAGCAAATTATAAAAAGCGTTTGGCTGACTTGAATGCTGGAGAAAGAGTAGATATGAAATGAAAAAAAAATCCAACTGATTTTGCATTATGGAAATTTTCGTCTGAAAATGAAAAGAGACAAATGGAACGAGATTCTCCTCGAGGCGTATGATTTCCTGGTTGGCATATAGAATGTAGTGCAATGTCTAGTAAATATTTGGGTGAACAATTTGATATTCATCATGGATGAGCTGATCATATTACCATTCATCATCCCAATGAAATAGCACAATCTGAATGTGCTTTTGGCTGTCATCCACGAGTGAAGTATCGAATTCATAATGAATTTTTGCAAGTGGATTGATGAAAAATGAGTAAATCTTTGGGTAATGTTTATACTTTGGAAGATATTAAAGCTAAATGATATTCTCCGTTGGATCTTAGATATTTCTATTTTATGGCTCAATATGGTAATTTTCAAAATTTCACTTGGGATAGTTTAGAGCAAGCAAAAAATAGTAGAAGAAATTTGATAAAAATGACTCAATGAACTAAAATAGAATCAAATAAAGATATTCTAATAAATGATTTGTTCGATAAAAAAATAAAAGAAATTCTATCAGATGATTTAAATACTCCAAAACTTTTATCTGAAATATATTCTCAATTAAATATTTATTGACCGGCTATATATCCTGCACTTAGAATCTTGGAGAAAAATTTTTTGAAAATAGGTCTTTTTCAAAAAGAAGAAGCGATAGAAATTCCTACTGAAATTATAGAAATAGCAGAGCAGAGAAAATATGCTAAACAAGATAAAAATTATGCTTTGGCAGATGAACTTAGAGATAAAATAAAAAATATGTGATATGAAATGAACGATACACCAGATGGATATAAAATCAATAAAATATAATTTATAAAAAAAAGGATGCTCTGCTGGCATCCCTTTTTTTTATCTTTGAAATGTTTGTGTTTTTAATACATCTATTAATTTTTGGTGTTCTTCTTTGAGATTTGGATTTGGTCATGTTCTGAAAGGGAAGTCTTCTGGAATATAATATCATTTGATCTGACTAAGACATTTCAAAACATTTGTTTGTCGATTGATAGGGGATGATGCATATATTTTTCCATCTGGATTTCCGTATCTAGATAATTGGTTTATGGTGTGATATTTTCATAAAAATTGATTGTTTAATGTTAATCATATAGCTCTTGCACCTGCTAATGCACCTTGCATAGGAACTCTATCTCA
>CAZPFR010000002.1:1650-12307 GCA_964586005.1 uncultured Candidatus Peribacteria bacterium
TTTTGTTTAAATATTGATATACTGTGGTATATCAATCAGTATGTACTATCATTACCCAGTTTATACTTGCTATGTCTTCATTATCAGCAACATAATATACTACTCAGTCACGAGCTGCATAAATTGGCGTTCCTTGTTTCGCGTCTATTTGTATTCATAAATGGGGAAATCAATAATTTTTTTGAAATGTTAAATCTCAGAAAGATGTTTGTATGTTATATATCGGATATATTGGTCGTGATATTGGGTATCTTTCACTTTTCTGTTCTGATGTGTTAATTTCTTCTAGTTTTTTTTCTACATTTAATTCGAAATTATATATTCCATTTTTTGTTTCTTTTATTAATTGTTGTATCTTTTCATAAACGGTTTTATTGTTATCAAAGAGTTCTGTTATTTTACTAGCTCTTTTTATTTTATCTGTTTTGTATAGTTCTAAAAATTGAAGAAGATAATTTTTTTGTTGTTGTAATTTTCATAAATCTTGAGAATATTGTTGTAAATTATCTTCAGATTCTTTTTTTAATGTATTGAATTTTCTTATATTTTCTGTTTGTGTTCCTTCTTGTAACTTGAAATTTTCAATAAGACTCTTTAATTGCATTGTCATTACCTTTACCGCATAATCATTTGCTAATGTTAGTGGTATATTATCAGAATTTATAAATAATTTTATAGTGTCTATTTCATTATCATTTCGGTTATATAATTTATTTTCCAGTTTATATACAACATTTAAAAAATCTCCTATTTGATCTTTTGTTATTTCGCCTCAATTTCTTGAATTTTTTATTTCTTCGCTAGCTTTTATTATGGCATTTTTATATAGGGCGATTTGTTTTAATAATTTACTTGTATTTTCTGTTGTTTTATTGATATCCTGTATTATATTTACAATTTGTTCTCTTGTTTCTTTGTAATCTGTAGATAATTCTCAATTCTGATTATTTCTTTCTTTTTCATCTAAAACAAATAATTCGTCAGTAATATTTTTAATACTTCACTCAAGATCATTTACATTTGCAATAGCATCATCAACATTAAAATCATCTATATTTAGATTTCATTCATCTTGTGCATAGATATTATTTACAATCAGTATACATCCTATAATAAATAACTTTTTGAGTATGTTTTTCATGTATCATATTAATATGAGGTAAATTACTTTCTTATTATATTCCAAAATACTTAAAAACAAAAAAACTCACCTTATTTTGGGTGAATTTTAGTTGACATTTCCAGAAAAATTATTTTATTTTCTCATGAAAGGTATAGCTACAATAATACTTATTCCGTAAAATATAAAACTTTCATTTATTCATAAATGTTTTGTTATAGTATTTCCTATAATCATTATAATAAATATAATTATACTTGTTATTATTCCATATGCTGCAGAACCAAATTCTTTTCTATTATCTATTCATATTTTATGATAAAAACTTCCTTCTATAAGATTTATTATTATTCAAAAAATAATTCAAAGGTATGTACTATATATTGTCATAAAAAGAAACGTTTCTTTTTGTGCTAACAGTATTGGAAAAAATGCAGTACTTATTCCAAGTAAAACAGTTAATAATAAAGATATCTTTTTTTTTCTTTTTCTTATTATTGTTGATATGATGTGTCATCCAATAGCTCAAATCATGGAAACAATAATTACATTTATTCATTTTGTAGGCTCTTTTTCCATTACATCAATACCTATTTCTAGCATTTTTTGTCCTAAAGCTGTGGATACAGCTCGTAAAATTCATATAGGAACCAGATGTTTTATATATTTTTTAATTGATCAAATTATATTTGGAATGTTTTTTGTTATTGCACTATGAAGTGTATGTTTTTTAAATATTTTATCATAATTGGTTCCTAACATAAGAATGGTGGCTAATCCAACTATTCATACTATTCCTATAACTCAAAATCATTGTAATTTATCATATATTCCAAATCATCGATATGAACCACTTAATAGTCATATAAATATTACTATATTTGTGATAGCATTTATTTTGGTTTCTCATAATCAGGAGTTCATAATTTCTATTGTTGTCAGAATTCATTTTATTGTTAGCCATAATCCATAAAAAAATCACATTATCGTAATAATAATTGCAAAGTTTTTAAAAGGAAAATAATCTGTCATATACCCATATATTAGACAACCGATTACCACTATTCACGAAATGATAGCTATTGGCTTTTTGCGAAAAGTATAGGTCAATGCTCATCAAAATAAATAAGATAATACTGCTCATAAACTAATATATCAAGCAATTTCTTCTAATGTTCTACTGTCTTCTTTGAGAGTTGATCGTAAAAACATTTTTGTCATTCCCAAAAAAATACTTCGAAGTAATGTTATTAGTAAAAAGAGTATAATATTTTTATATTTTTTCATTTTTGATATATAAATAAATATTTTCGAAATGATATTCCTATCAATATTGTTTTTTATTTCAAGTTTTTTTCTTTTTGAATTTCTAATATTCTATCTCGTATTTGCATTTCTTGAATTTGTTGATTATGGGTTACTGTATAAAATTTTATATTTCTTTCTTGTGTGAAATTTTCTAGCATATCTGTAACTTTGCTCACTGTTTCTTGATCTAAATTATTTATAGTTTCATCCAAAAATAATATTGGTGATCTCATGTACGAAGAAATTGCTAACATCCATATTAATTTTAATAGGGTTCTTTGTCATCAACTAAGACTTTTTATATCTCTTTCACCTTGTTCATCAGTAATATTTGCTTCTAATTCTAATTTATCATTGTTTGTTCTATTTAGTTTTAAATCCAATTGATAATCTACTATCTGAGATAAATAATTGTTGATTATATCATTTAAAATTGGTAAATGATCTTGTAAAACCAATAGAAGAAGTTCTTTTGAAAAAATAGTATATAAATTATTGATTTTTTTTTCTTGTTGTTTTAAAATTTCTGTTTCTCTTTGTATATTTTTGAAATCCTTTATCAGATTTTCGATATCACGTTGTATGATAATACAGTTGTTATTATATCTTTCTATTATAATAAGCTTTTCATAAATAGTATTCTGATTTTTTTCTTTGATTTCATTTTGTTCTTTTTGTAAATTACTTATTTCTTGTTGATATTCTAAAATTTCTTGTTCTACTAATTTTTGAAGACTTTTGTTCTTTTCTAACTCTTGTATAAATATTTCTTTTTGTTTTTTCTTTTTTTCTAATTCATTAATTTCTGTTTCTTTTATTATTTTTAATTTTTTTATAGAAATATATGTTGAATATTGTGTTTCTATATTTTTCCATTCAATTATATTAAAAAAATCTTTTATATGTTGTATAGCTTCTTCGAATTCTTTTATATTTGTTTCGAATTCTTTAAAATTATTATTTGTTTTTTGAATATTAGATCATCTAAATTCTGATAATTCTTTTTCCTTTTTATTAATTTCATCTTCAAGTGTTTTTTGCTTTTTTATAAATCATTGTTGTTGTTCGTATAATTGGTCAAAATTTTTTTTATTGATTAATTTTATATAAGGACAATTTGTTTTGATTTTTTCACATGAAAAAATAGATTGTTGTTCTATGTTTTGTTCAAAAACCTTGATATGATTTTGAATTTCTTTTAATTGTTCCATTAATGAATTATATTGAGCTGTAATAGCTTTTTCTCATAATATATATTTTTCTTCGTTATTTTTCTGTTCTAATTGTTTGTTTTGTATTATTAGTTGATTGTTCTTGATTTTTTCTTGTAGAGATTTTCATTTTTCTATAAGTTGTTTTATTATTATATATAATTCTTCTATTCAGTGTATATTAGAGATATTTTTATATTCTTGTAATTCACTTATTTTTTCTCGTATTTGTCATATTTCTTTGATTTTTTCATAGGGAATAGTTTCATCTATTCTATGTAATTGATTATTACTATTTTCTATTTCCTTTTTTATTTTTTCGAAATTATTTTCTTCTATATTTTTGATATTTTTATCTAGTTCTTGATTGTTATTATTGATGATAAATAAATTTTGTCTTTTGTTGTCTAGTTTACTATTTATCGCTTTTATTCAGTTTGATATGTTCTCTATTTGATTTTTAAATTCTATTTGTTCATTTTTTTTATTTTGAATTATATTATTTATATCTTTGTTTATATCTGATCAAAAATTACTTATGTCTAAGTCTTGTATGGTTATTTTATCTTCGATAAATTTTATTTCTTCTAATGTTTTCCTTTTTGCTGTAACTAATGTTTTTATTTCTTCCATTTCTTGTGAGATTTCTTGTTCTATTTTTTGGTGATTACTCAAAAGATTGCTAATAAAATATCTTATTTTTTCATTATACTTACTGTTGTCTGAATAGCTTTTTATTTTATAATTTATTTCTTTTTTCTTCTCTGCAATAATTTCTTTTGCTTCATCAATTCCTAATAATCAAAAAACGTTTTTTAAAACAGTTAGTCTTTCACTAGGAATTAATTCAAATATATTGTCAGAATCTTGCATCAAAAATACTGTATTTACAAATACTTCTTTGGGTGGTAAAAAAGAAAGAAATGTTTGCTGTAAATCAGTTTCATTTTTAAAATCTATTTTTTCTAATAAACAACCAGATTTTTTTAAACTATCTTCTATATCTTCGTTATATTTCAAAATATTTTCTTCAGTTGTTGTATAATTTTCTATTTTATATAAATTAGAACTACATGATTCCTTGATTTTTGCTTTTGTTATCTGTCTAGTTATTAACCAAGTTTCATCTTCGAAAGAAAATATGATTTTTATAAATCATTCATTTGATTTATTGTTGAGTATGTTTCTTGTATTGTACTTATAAAGTCCATACATTGGTCAATCAAAAAAAAGAAAACTTTTTCCCGTTCCTATTGGTGCTTTGATTAGGTAATTTCCTTTTTGAAAAAAAATTGAAAGAGGATTTCATTTGAATGGTCAAATATTTTTGTAAGAAACAGCTATAATATCTAACATAGATTAATTCAAAATTATAAATTTTAATTAGATTGTTTTACAATAAAGAACAAATAAAATCAATTTTTCGTTTCTTAGTCAAAGCAAAATTACTATTTCAGTTTGATTATATAAATAAAATAATCATTTTCAATTCAAGAGTTTAAAATGTAAGCTTGACTTGAAAAAATAGGTTGAAAGTATATTAAAAATACAGACTTTATTTTTTTATTATAGTGTATGTTGAAAAATTTTTATGTAACAACACCAATTTATTATGCAAATGGTTTGCCTCATATAGGTCATGCATATAGTAGTTTTATTGCTGATGTCTTTGCTAGGTATAAAAGATTGTTGTGATATGATGTTAAGTTTTCTACCTGATTAGATGAAAATTGACAGAAAATGGTTCAAAAAGCAGAATCAGAATGAAAAGATGTAATGACTTTTTTGGATGAAATAGCTGATGGATCATTGAAAATATGGTCAGAGCTCAGTATTTCTTATACAGATTTTATTAGAACAACTGAGTTTCGTCATCATGCTTTTGTGCAAAAAATATTGCAGAAAATTTATGATAAACAAGATTGAGATATTTATCAATGAGAATATGAGTGACTTTATTGTGTTGGATGTGAAGCATTTAAAAATCAGAGAGATTTAAAAGATTGACTTTGCCCTGATCATCTTACTCAACCAGAAATAATTAAAGAAAAAAATCGATTTTTTAACCTTTCAAAATATCAACACTTTTTAGAAGAGTATTTTGTTAAAAATTTCCAGTTTGTTCAACCACAATGAAGATTTAATGAAGTAAAATCTTTTGTAAGCAATGGAGTAGAGGATTTTTCTATTTCCAGAGAATCTAATACTTTTGGTATTCCGTTGCCATTTGATTCAACACAGGTTACTTATGTATGGTTCGATGCTTTGTTAAATTATATTACCGTTTGTCAGGAAGAACATGAAAAATTTTGGTCTCAAGATACCCATATTGTTCATATCTTGGGTAAGGATATTGTAAAATTTCATGCTACTTATTGGCCTGCAATGTTGCAAAGTGCTTGATATCGTTTGCCTGATCAAGAATTTGTAACAGGATATCTTACTGTTGATGGTCAAAAAATGAGTAAATCATTGTGAAATATTGTAAATCCTGTACAATTAGTTCAGGATTATGATAGAGATGCCGTTGTGTTTTATTTGTTGTATGATGCTCCTATAGGTGCTGATGGTGATTTTTCTTGGGAAAGATTTAAATGAACTTACGAAAGTATTTTGATTGGTGCATGGGGAAATCTTGTTAATAGAGTAGTGAGTTTATGTATTAAATATTGAATTACTCAGGGAAAATGTAATGATGCATCATTCTTCTCTTTATTTGATTTTGCTACAATAGAAGAAAAATATTTGAATTCTGGTAATTTTCAATGATATCTTCAAGATCGATATAAATTAGTGCAGTCAGCAAATGAATTTATTACAAAATCTGAACCATGGAAAAAATATAAAGATGAAAGTACTAAAGAAGAAGCAATTTCAGATTTAAAATATTTGTTATATATAGTTAAGAATCTGGCTTTATTATCATCTCCATTTTTGATCAATGGTTTTGCTAAAATTCAAGATATGTTTGGAAATGAACTTTTATCAAAAATAGATTCTTCAAAAAATATTATGAATGATGATTTTCAAAAAGCTTTTGATATAAAAGAATTTACTGTAGAATTGAAGCCAGAGATTATTTATAAAAGAAAAGAATCTGTTGTATAATTTTTATTATTTTAGTATTGATAATGTTTATTCATCTTCATTGACATAGTACATTTTCTTTTTTGGAAGCTATTGGTAAACCAGCAAAAATAGCTGCTAGAGCTAAAGAACTTTGAATGTCTTCTATTGCGATAACAGATTATAATGGAATGTTTGGTGCTGTTAAATTTTTTCTGGCATGTAAAGATGAATGAATTACTCCTATTTTCTGAGTAGAACTTGGATTTGTTTTGGATATTACTTCAGCTAATCTTATTGATTCTATTGGTAATATTGTTTTTCTTGCAAAAAATACACAGTGATATTCATCTTTGATTGAATTAACTTCTTATGCTAATACTCTTTGATGAAAAGGTAAACCCAAAGTTGACCTTTCAGTAATTCGTTCTTATAGTGATTGAATTGTTTGTTTTTTTGGCGGCGTTCAATCTTGGATATGAAAAATGATTTTACGTGATGAATCCCGTGATAAAATAATTGAAATTATTCGTATGTTACAGTCTGTTCTGTGAGAAGATAATGTATATTGAGAAATTATTGCTCAGCTTCATAATTCTAATTCAGAATTACAACGTGTTAATACGTATATTTTTGATTTATGTAGTGAATTACATATTCCATGTGTTGTTAATCCAAATTATCATTATATAAAAAAAATAGATAAGGATGCTTGGGAGGTTGCATTAGCTGTTAAAGATGCAAAAAAAATTTATGATTTGGATAGAAGGCAACCTAAGTGAGATTTTCATATTATGAATGAAGAAGAAATTGTAGAAATTCTTGTTGCTAATTGATATACTCAAACACAAATAGATCAGATGATTGCTAATAATGTTTCTTTGGCTAATTCTTTTTCAGTTGATGTTTCTTTGGGACAAACACTATTTCCTGATTATAAATCACCGGATGATATTGTAGAAATTTATGATCAAATAAAAGATTCTTTGATAAATGATTATTAATTTGTCAAAATATCTGTTGACAAAAAGTTCCAGATAAGTAATAAAAAATTGTTTATTTTTTACGTTTTTTTGATGAATATTGAAGATTATATTAGTTCTCAGCTCAATGAAGAACAAGCAAAAGCTGCTTTACATACAAATACATCTAGTCTTATTATTGCAGGTGCGTGAAGTGGAAAAACTCGTACACTTATTTACAAAATAGCTTATCTTATTTTTGGTAAAAAAATACCTCATAATAATATTTTAGCAGTTACATTTACTAATAAAGCTGCTGCTGAAATGAAAGAAAGGCTTGTAAAAATAGCACAAGATTTTCCAAACACTCAATCATCAACTATTTCTAATACTTCATCTTCGGACAGTATTGATGATTTTCTTTCTCAAATTCAGACAACATCTTCTCGTGTTTCATTAAATGAAAATTCTTTTAAACGAATAGGAACTTTTCATAGTATTTTCTTGAAAATTCTTAAAGAAGATATTGAACATCTTTGAATGAAGTATACAAAAAATTTTTGAATATTTGATACAAATGAAACATTATCAATTATAAAAGATATTCTTAAACAGCTTTGAATGACTGAAATTTTTAAATCACAAGAAGTAAAATCTTTTATATCAACACAAAAAAATAATTGATTAGATCCTAATTTTTTTTCTAAAAAAATAAATTCTGATTATGATAATAATATGTATGCTATTTATCAAAAATATCAACAAAGTTTGGAATTATCTAATAGTTTGGATTTTGATGATTTATTATTACTTCCTTATTTATTATTTAAAAAAGATATAGAACTTTTAAAAAAATGGCAGAAAAAGTTTTCTTATATTATGGTTGATGAAGCGCAAGATACTAACCGAATTCAGTTTGAATTGATGAAAATGTTATCAGGAGAATCAGCTAATATTACTTTGATATGAGATGATTTTCAAAGTATTTATTGATGGCGTGGTGCACTTATGGAAAATTTTCTTAATGTTAAAACATATTGGCCAGATATTCAAATGTTCAAATTACAAACAAATTATCGTTCCCGTCCTCATATTGTAGATGCATGAAACCAAATAATTAAAAATAATACTAATCAGTATCAAAAAAATATTATCGCTCATAGAACTTGAGCGGATAAAATTGTTTGTTTTTCGCATGGAAGTGAAATAGATGAAGCTGCAAATATTATTGATTTTATAAAGAAAATGAAAGAAACTGATAAAATAAAAGAATGGTGACAAATTGCTATATTATACAGAACTAATGCACAATCTTCACCATTTGAACAAATCTTCTTACAAGAATGAATTCCTTATAAAATTTTTTGAGCTTTCAAATTTTTTGAAAGAAAAGAAGTAAAAGATATTTTGGCTTATATAAAATATATCATAAATCCTCAAGATAGTGTCTCACTCAAGAGAATTTTAAATATTCCAGAAAGATGAATAGGTAAAACTACTATTGATAAAATATCGGAATATGCAACATTACATTCTCTGAGTATTCATGATGTTTTATCTTATCTCCATACAGATATTATCAAACTTACTCCTAAAGCAAAAACATGATTAACTAATTTTGTAGATGTATTACATAATCTTAAGGTTAATTTATCAAAAATAGTTCCATCTGATTTCATAGACCTATTGGTAAAAAAAATAAAATACAAAGAATATCTTATTAAAACAGAATGATCAGATTCATTAGCTGATGAAAAATATGAAAATATAGGACAGATTATCAATATGGCAGAAAAATATAACCAAACTTGAGAAGATTGATTGAGGCAATTTATGGAAGAAGTAGCTTTGTTGTCTGATATAGCAGAAAATTCTGATTGATCTCTTGATGCAGTTAAACTTATGACAGTACATTCTAGTAAATGATTAGAGTTTCCTTTTGTATTTGTTGTTTGATTAGAAGATCATGTTTTCCCTTTATCAAATTCTTTGATGGATACTAAGTTACTTGAAGAAGAAAGAAGATTGATGTATGTTGCAATTACTAGGGCAGAGGATCATCTTTTTTTCTCATATGCAAATACTAGAATGACTTGGTGACAAACAAAAATGAATCCACCAAGTAGATTTCTTGATGAAATATCTATCGATCTGTTAAAAAAATATGATTTATGATGAGGTACTTCCATGAAAGAGGAATCTTTTGTTGAAGAGTGAGATATAGTAAAACATAAACTTTTTTGAACAGGATACGTTCTTGAAATTTGGAAAGGACTTGCTATCGTGAA
Organism: uncultured Candidatus Peribacteria bacterium; assembly: GCA_964586005.1. Lineage (GTDB taxonomy): Bacteria > Patescibacteriota > Gracilibacteria > Absconditabacterales > Absconditicoccaceae > UBA5124. The sequence continues at coordinate 11,606 of CAZPFR010000002.1, forward strand.
ATTTCATAATCCTAAATTTGGCGTAAGAAAAATAGAACAAAGATTTTTAACTGTTCAATAACTATAATTATGATTAATAAAAATTTTACTTATGCTTTAGTTGGTGCTTCTCCAAATATATCAAAATATTGAAATAAAATATTAAAAGATTTTATAGAATCAGGATATAAAATTATTCCTGTTAATCCTAAAGAAAAAAATATTTTATGATTATCTACTTATTCTTCTTTATCTGAAATTCCATTATCTATTGATGTGGTTATTTGTGTCGTTCCACCTAATATTACAGAAAAAATAATAAAAGAAGTTATTAGTTTATGAATTAAAAATGTTTGGTTGCAACCTTGATCTCAGAATGAATCAATTATTAAGAAATGTTTTGAAAATTGAATTACTGTTGTTTATAATTCATGTATTATGATACAAAGAAAAATAAATATGTAAATAGTTTTTTTTATTGACACTATTTTTTTGGCTTTAAAACTAGTATATCTTTTATTTATTTTTTTTAAAAAAAGATTGATTTGGTTGCTTTTTGTGTTTTTATACATATATCAAGTATATTACTTTTATATTTTTTAAGTACTTCATGCCTGCAAAAAAACCAGTTGCTAAAAAGGCTCCTGCAAAAAAACCAGTTGCAAAAAAAGCTCCTGCAAAGAAACCAGTTGCAAAAAAAGCTCCTGCAAAGAAACCAGTTGC
>CAZPFR010000002.1:12407-24319 GCA_964586005.1 uncultured Candidatus Peribacteria bacterium
AAGCTCCTGCAAAGAAACCAGTTGCAAAAAAAGCTCCTGCAAAGAAACCAGTTGCTAAAAAGAAATAGTTTTGATTTGAAAATATTTTTAAAAAACGTATCATCAAGGTACGTTTTTTATTTATAATTTTTTTTATGCGTGTTTTGGTTGGTTTATCTTGATGAGTAGACTCTGCTGTTGTAGCATATCTTCTGAAAAAAGAAGGACATGATGTTGTTTGATGATTTATGAAAAATTATGTATCAGATTTTTGAAATTGTTCTACTTATGAAGATGCTCAGCGAGCTATAAAAGTTGCAGATTTTTTGTGAATACCACTAATGTCTTTTGATTTTCAACAAGAATATAATGATAAAATTATACAATATATTTATGATGGTTATTTGAAGGGGATAACGCCTAATCCTGATGTTTTTTGTAATAGTCTGATTAAATTTGATGTATTTTTACAAAAAGCATTAACTCTTTGATTTGATAAAATTGCTATGTGACATTATGCAAGAATACTTTTTGAAAATAATTGTTATAAACTACTTAGAGGTGTTGATTATACAAAAGATCAAAGTTATTTTTTATCTTGATTGAATCAATACCAACTCTCTTATTCATTATTTTCTTTATGAGATCTTACAAAATCTCAAGTTAGAGTAATTGCAGAAGAGATATGACTTCCAAATTCGAATCGTCCTGATAGTCAATGACTTTGCTTTATAGGAAATATTCCCATTAAACAATTTTTGGAACAAAAACTTCCGAAGAAAATATGAAATATTATTCGTTATGATTGAACCGTTGTTTGAACTCATGAATGAGCTTGGTTCTATACAGTAGGTCAAAGGCATGGTTTATGATTGAATTTTAAATGTTATGTTATCAAAACAGATGTAGTTAATAATGTTGTTGTTGTTGGTGAAAAATCGCATGAAGAATTATCACATACTTCACTTATTGCATTAGATTGGCATTGGATACAACAAAATTATGAATTACCCTTACAAGTTACCACTAAAATTAGATATAGGCAGGATCCACAGCCTGCAATTCTTGATTCTTTTCAGAATTGATTGATGTATATTTCTTTTAAAGAACCGCAATGGGCTATTGCTTCTGGTCAATTTGTAGTTGCTTATTTATGAGATGAATGTATTGGTAATTGAATAATTAAATAATTTTCTTAAAAATTTGCAATTTATTCTCTTTAGTATATAATTTGTGTAGTTTATATCTGTCTTATTTATATGACAAACAAAAAAAAATCCTCTTTATTAAAATATACATGTAAATTATCTCTTTTTGAAATATTAAGAAGATTTTTTGTTTGTTGGTTTTTTATGTTTTTTTGTGCTCTTATTATTACACAACAAGAATCTTTCCTTATAAAAACTTCTTTATTACCAAATACATCAGTTTTTGTTTTGGAATGAACACCAGAAGATTGGTGATTTGATTCTACATTATGACATTGATCAGCTTCTGAATGGGATTATCTTTTTCAAGAATCATCTTCATCATCATCTTGATCGTCTTCACAAGAACCTGTTTATGTAGCGCAACCTAAAGATTTTATTGATGATGGAGTTATTCCAAACATATCTTCTACTTGAAATATTTCTGTTTCTACATGAAAAAACACTACGTCTACGTTTACTGCAGCTATTGCTACTGGATTTACTACCTGAATTAATCTTCTTACTTGAAATTTAACTTGATTTGTAGATACACCTGATCTTACTTGATGAAATTCTTGTATTACTCCTTGGTGAGAACGTTTGGCTCACAAAGATTTTGTTTTGGCTTATGAACAAAGAAAAGATGTATCTAATTTGTGTAATGTTCAAAAAAGATATTGCTTTAACTGAAAATTAACCTGATCTTATCCACAGAAATCATGTAAAGAACATACATTATATTCTTATATAAAGCCGGAACCTGTTTCATATGTTGAAGAAACCAAAAATCCTTATGTTCAGCCAAATAAACCTTCTCTTTCTTGAGCTGATTTTGATATTCATGGACATATAGATTGATCTACAACACCGATTGATGTTTGGTGAAATGATGGTTTATTACAACCTTCTTCTTCATCATCTTTACATCAAACATCGACCAAACAAAAATGATGTGTTACTCCTTGGTGAAAAAGTATTCCTAATGGTCAATTTGTTAAAGCATATAAATCTTCTTTGGGTCTTTTGGATGTTCCTTGTGATGTAGAACTCAGACTTTGTGTTCTTTGAAATTTAAAATGATCTTATTCGTATAGAACTTGTACATTTAAAAAAATGACATATAGAGATTATATGGTTGATAATTATAATCTTGAATCAACAACAACATCTGATTTAATGAATACTTTACAAACAGAAGAAAAAGAAACCGTATATAAAAATTCATCTTTTTGGAAATGGTTAGATAAATATTTTTAAAAAATCTGATTTATTTTATATATCATTATTGTATTTTGTCAAATTTAATTATTAATTAGATTATTTTTCTAATGAAAATTAAAAGCATTTGTTTATACTCAACCGAATTTTATATTTTTTTGTAAAATATGGGAAAATTAATATCTCGTGCGGAAAATTATTCTGAGTGGTACAATCAATTAGTATTGGAGGCAGGTCTTGCAGAAAATTCGTCTGTAAGATGATGTATGGTAATAAAACCATATGGATATGCTTTATGGGAAAATATAAAAACAATATTGGATACTATGTTCAAAAATACATGACATTATAATGCATATTTTCCATTGTTCATTCCAAAATCTTTTTTGACGAAGGAAGCTCAACATGTTGAACATTTTGCTAAAGAATGTGCTGTTGTAACTCACTATAGGCTTAAAAATAGCGATGACTGAAAATCAGTTGTGGTAGATCCGTCAGCAAAACTTGATGAAGAATTGATTGTTAGGCCTACGTCAGAAACTATTATTTGGGATAGTTATAGGAAATGGGTTAATTCTTATCGTGATTTGCCTATTTTGTGTAATCAGTGGGCTAATATTGTAAGATGGGAGATGAGAACTAGAATATTTTTGAGAACAACTGAGTTCCTTTGGCAAGAATGACATACTGCCCATTCTACTCATCAAGAGGCTCTTGAAGAAGCAAAAAAGATGCACCTTGTTTATGATGATTTTGCTAAAAATTTTATGGCTATTTCGCCAGTTCTTGGACCAAAACCAGAACATGATAAATTTGCTGGAGCTTTAACAACGTATGCTGTTGAGCCAATGATGCAAGATTATAAAGCATTACAGGCTGGTACATCACATGATTTAGGTCAAAATTTTGGAAAAGCTTTTGATGTGAAATTTACTAATGATAAAAATGAATTGGATTATGTGTGGTGAACTTCTTGGGGAGTCAGTACTAGATTAATTTGATGATTAATAATGTCTCATAGCGATGATTTGTGACTTGTATTACCACCTGCTTTGGCACCAACACATGTTGTAATTGTTCCTATTTGAAAAACTGACTCAGATTTACAAAAAATAAAAGCATATATTGATCCTATTTTACGTTCTCTTTCTACTAAAAAAATACATATTCAAACACCTTATTTTCAAAGAGATATAGATATTCAGTATAAAATTGATGATGATCTTTCTAGAAGTCCTTGATGGAAATTTAATCAATGGGAATTGAAATGAATTCCTTTGAGACTTACTGTTGGTATGAGAGATGTGGAAAATAATGTTATAGAAGTATATAGAAGAGATACTCAAGAAAAGATAACCATGAATATTGATGAATTTGTTTCTAACGTTGACAATTTATTAATGAATATTCAGAATTCTTTGTTTGAAAAAAATAAAGATTTTAGAGAAACCAATACATATTATGTTGATACTTATCAAGAATTTAAAGAAAAAGTTAAAGTATGATTTGTCATGGCTCATTGGGATTGAACTAGAGAAACTGCAGAAAAAATTCAAGAAGAAACAAAGGCAACTATTAGATGCATTCCTTTTGACTGATTTGTAGATAAGCAATATATTTGATCAGGTACTTGTATGATTACATGAAAACCTAGTTCTCAAAGAGTTTTGTTTGCAAGGAGCTATTAATTTATATTTTGTATTATACAATGTACTTATCAAAAAGAACTAAAATTATTGCAACTATTTCAGATATAAATTATTCTGAGGAAAAATTATTATGATTATACAATGCTTGAGCTAATATTTTGAGATGTAATTTTTCTCATGCGCAACAAGATGCTGTGGCTAAATTTCTCGATCTTGTTAAAGAACTTAATCGTTTATGAAAAACAAATTTTAGTACATTATTAGATACTAAATGACCAGAAATTAGAACTTGAGTTGTTCAAGAAAAGATTTTTGTAAAAAAATGAGATCAGTTTAAAATCTTTGTTGATGAATCTTTATTATCTGATCCGCAGGATATTTTTTGTGATTATCATTATTTATTGGAGGATGTAAAAAAGGATCAAATTATTATTATTGATTCGTGATTATTAAAAGTAAAAGTTATTCAAAAATTTTCTACCTATGTTTTGGTTGAAGCATTATCAGATCATAGTATTTGATCAAGAAGACATATAAATTTGCCTGGTGTAAGTTTGAAACTTCCATGAATTACTGATAAAGATGAATCTGATATTATTTTTTGAATTAATCATTGATTTGATTTTATTGCTGCATCTTTTGTTAGAAATAGAAATAATATTATTGAAATTAAAAATTTATTAAAACAGTATAATGCAGAACATATTCAAATTATTTCCAAAATAGAAAATCAGGAAGCATTAGATAACTTGGAAGAAATTGTAAAAGAATCAGATTGAATTATGGTAGCAAGATGAGATTTATGAGTTGAAATTGAAATTTCAAAATTACCTTATTACCAAAAAATAATCATGGATTGTTGCTTCATGTATTGAAAACCTATTATAGTAGCAACAGAATTATTAAAAAGTATGATAGATTCGCCGTTTCCTACTAGAGCTGAAGTATCAGATGTTTATAATTCTATAATTCTTAGAACTGATTGTATTATGCTTTCTGATGAGACAGCTATTGGAAAATTTCCTATTCAATCTTGTCAAATGATGAGTGATGTTGTTGCTGAAGCTGAAAAACATACTAATAATAAACATAAAAATTTTGAAGTACCTATCGAAGAAACTATTTCTTTAGATAAGAAAATGATAGCAAAGAATGCTCTTTTTATAGCCGATGAAGTAAAAGCTGATTTTATAATTTTGTTTACAAATTCTTGATTTTTAGCTAAGATAGTTTCAGCATTTAAACCAAATCATATTGTTTTTGCTTTTACAAAAAGTGATTATGTTCTTAGATCAATGAATTTACTTTTTTCAATATATCCTTTTCTTATAGATTCTTGGTGAAAATATCCTTTGGAAGATGAAAAAAAAGCCCTTCTTTATTTGGAATCAAAATGATTCATTAAAAAAGGGCAAAAAGCAGTTATTATTAATGATATTGTTGATTGAACAGCATTATCTCCTTATGTGAAAATCATGAATATATAAATTATTGGATTTGTATGGCAATATTTTTAATTTCTTCATCATCTATTGTTAGTAATAGATTTGTTTTTCATATTTTCTTTGCTTTGAAATAAATTTTATTTTCTTTTTCCGGAATAAATTGTATTGTTTTTAGTCATCATTCTAAACTATTATCTTGGCTTATTGTATTTATTATAAAAGGTAAAATTCACATATAAAATTCTTGGGTTTCCTTGTTTATAATTGTTATTTCTAATGTGATAATATTATTTATAGATAATATATTTTTTTTCTTTATAGTTATTTTTACTTCGTTTTTTTCAAAGAAATGATTACTTATATCAGAAAATTTTTCATTAGGAGTTATTATAAATGTTTCTTTTATTTCTGTATTTAAATTATTATAGAATTCATTATTTTCTTTTTCTTGTTCATTTTTTATATTTTCTTCATTATTATTTATAATTGGTTCTTCATTAGCTGCATTATGATTTATTTCTTTATTTTCCACTACTGGTATATTTAAATCTGTATTTATTATTGTTTGATTGTTATTTGTTGGTATTGTTGTTTTTTCTATATTAAATTTATCATTATTTTGTGTATTATCTTCTCATATAGAATCTATTTTTTTATTATATATAAAACATTTGATATTATTATTATCAGAACTATCTCGGCGATCTGTCATAACGTATAATTCTAATCGATTCATATCTCTTACTACCAATGATTTTTTATCTTTATTATAATACATTACTCTTCCAACGTGTCATAAATTTCTATTACTATAATTTCATTTATATACTATTAAAGATCATATACTTGGAGTAGTTCATATTTCAAATCATGCTTTATTAGCATTTTCACATCGATCTACTGCATTTCATCACCATGTTCTTTCTTGTTCTGTTCAATTGTTTTTATATGGAAAGAATTCTGAAGAAATACGAGCCGCTCAATATGTACAATATCAAGCTGCAAATGTATTGTTTACATTTCAATCCATTTCTCGGATTGATATTATTTTACCTTCATTTGTATTTGGCTTTTCTTGATTAATTGCACTTATTAATGCTTTATTTATTTCTTCAGTATTTGTTCTGTGAAGATGTTCGTAAGAGTTACTGTAATTTGCATACATTAAACTAAAAGTTCCAATAATTCAAATAATAAATAATTCTCAAGCATGTACTATTGCGTGATGTGTATAAATTCGATTATGTACAAATTTTTCTATGCGCCTATTTTTAACATTATAGAATCTTTTTGATATTTTTCATTGGATATTTGTTTTTTTCATACCCTTATTACAAATATAAAATATACTATAATTGTATTTAGAAATATCATTTTTGTCAAATTTTAACTGTTTTTTTATAATTACTACTTGAAAGTACTTTGTATATGAATAAAGTCGTTTTATTTTGGTATATTCATACAATAATATGAAAAAGCATATTTTGATTTTTTTAGATTACTATATTCCTCATTGTTGAGGTGTTGAAACTGTTTTTGAACAAATAATTAAAAAATTACAAGCAAGATGATATTTTATTATCTTGGTTACTAGTCGTTTTGATAAAAAATTAAAAAAATATGAAAAATCTGATACATTAGAAATTTATAGGGCATGATCATGAAGGTTGTCTTATTTATTTACATCTTTTTTTGTTTGATTTTCACTTTTAAAGAAAAAAAAAATTGACATTATTCATGCTAGTACGTATATTGCTTCATTTCCTGCTAGTTTATTGTGATATTTTTTTAGAAAAAAAACTATTTTGACTGTTCATGAAGTTTTTTGAACATTACGAATGCTTTATAAATGATGGTTTTTTGGAAGATTATATTTGTTTATTGAAAAAATATTATTTTTATTGCCATATACTACATATCATTGTGTTTCTGTTTATACTATGAACTCTTTGAGACTTTTGTATGGTATTTCTGATTCTAAATTAAAACTTATTTATAATTGAGTAGATTATGATTTTTGGAATATTGATCTTGTTAAAAAAGACGAAATAGTATTTTGGAAAGAACAATATTCATGGAAAGACAGATTTATAGTTTTGTATTATGGTCATGCAGGAAGTTCTAAATGATTAGATTTTCTTATAGATACTATACCTCAAATGGTAAAATTAGATCAAAATGTTTTGTTTGTACTTAATATTGTGCAATCAAAAAGACAAGATCAAATAATAAATCGTTTACATTTTTTGAAAAATTTTTGATTTTCAGATAATATTCAGATTTTTGAAGGTGTTACTAAAAAAGATTTACGTACCATGGTTGCTTCTTGTGATGTTGTTGTTGCACCTTCTTTTTCTGAATGATTTTGATCTGTTCATACTGAAGTTTGTTCTATGAAAAAAAATCTAATTACTACTCATGTCGCCTCATTACCAGAGGTTGTTTCTGGTTCAGTTGTTTTTGTACAACCTTGATCTTCTAAAGAAATTTTGGAAGCGCTTTTGAAGGTAAAAAATAGCCAGCAAGATATTGATATCTTACCAGCTAAAATTTTTGATCGAAATACTACAGTTGATGAAATAGAAAAACTTTATTACTTATAACAATTCTTATTTTTTTGGATTATTCTTATTTATATGTTCTTGAAGATCTTTCAATGAATTGAATAATTTTGGCATAATCATATTATATGATCAATATTTTCAAGTAGTTGTTTTAAATAAATTGTATGTTTTGTTGTTTGGTGCTTTATAAGGTGCTGAACTCCATCAATAATCAATAGTATAATTTAAACCATTTGAAGGATTATTTTTGTTTATAAAATTTTTTATTTCTTCCAATGTTGAAAAATATCTTGTTTGATTTGTTACTTTAAAATTTGTAGAAGTGTATCATAATCCTTGTTGGTATACTATTGTGTATTGTTTTCAATTTGGTGCAGTATATAAACTTTCTTGTGTTTTTTCTAATTCTTCTTTTAATAAATTGTATATGTAATTTAATTTTCCTATTTCTTTTTTGCTTTCTCAATTTTGTTCCATTTTATCTATAGTATCTTCTAACATTCCTTTTAACGTTTTCTTTAAATTAATATCTAACTCTTTTATTGTTAAATAAATGGTATTTAATTCTAATAATTCTTCTGTAGTAAATATATATTCTGAACCAGTATTATCTCATGTACTTCGTCATTCTCTATGTGTTATAATACTAAATACACCAACTTTATCATTTATTGTTAGCGTTGATGTATTTATAGTATTGTAGTTATTACTTGATTTTAGTTCAATATATAAAACATCACCATTTTTTATAAGAGCTTCTTTGTTTACATCAGTTCAATTTATAAAAAGTCTTCATTCATCAACTATTGCTAATACAGATGTATGTAAACTTAATCAAGAGATTGTTATCGAATTTGATCTATATATAGTATTTCTTTGTACATTTGTTTGTCCAGAAAAACTGAAAGTATTTGGTGAAATATCTGGTATTCATGTATATTTGAATATAGCATAATCAGATCGTTCACTTTGATTTCATGCATAGTCAGCTGACTGTACTTTTATAGAAAATGTTCATTCTTTTCCTAATTCCATATTTTCTATTATAACTGAAGGATTTGATCATGTTCCTATTTTTTTTACTGTATTTCCTTCTTGAATTATATAGTTATATTCTTTTATTCAAGATGGATATAATCCTCAATCAATTGATGGTGTTCGGTGAAGTGTTACATCTCAAGTAAATATGTTATTATTTATATTTGTTAAAATAGGTTTGTTTGGAACTGTTGTATCAACGGTTATATTTTTTGTAGTTGTTATACTATTTGTATAATCTTGTATTTTTATATAAATATTTTTTTGTCATTCACCTGTTGTTAATTGTACTTGAGTTGTTTGTAATCATGCAGCTATTTCTTTATTTATGAATTGATAGCTGTATTGAGATAAAATATCTCAAGTTATTGTAGCTATACTAGGCTTATTTATGTTGGTGATTATATTTATATAATTTTTATTTGTGTAATTTATGTATCAAATAGTTGATATTCATCCTAAACTAATTTCTCAAGTTAGAGGAACTTGAATTTTAATATTTTGTACAGGACTTTTAGTTTTATTTCCTGCTTTATCTGTTGCAAATACTCGTCGTTGATATAAATCAGAATTATTTAAATTTTTTATCTCTATTTGATTTCATGTTGTATATATTCAAGTATAATAAGTTCAATAACTATATCCTGATAATATAAATTCAAATCAAGAAAAATATTTATCATATCAACTTCGGCTAAATAATATATTATTGTTTCCAGTTATTGTTGTTCCGCTTAGAGGATATATTGGTTGTATAAAAGGAAGGGTAGTATCAATTGTAAACTTGATTCCTGTAGTGTTCATTGCAGGAATATCATTAGTTATTATTTCATACATAAATTCTCATCATTGTAACGGTATTCCATATGGAGAATTTTCTTCTCATGAATAAATAGTTATATTATCTTTTTTTATAGTAACGTATATTTTTTCATTATTTTCATCTATTATTATTGGAATTGGATTTGGAATTGTTTTATAAAATCATCCACTTGTTACATTGTAAATTTGAGGAGGTGTTTTATCAATAATTCTATTTTGTATTGGAGAACATCCATAATTTTTTGCTATATCATATGCACATATTTGAGCTTTATATTCTTGATTTTCTTGAACGCCTGTTTTAATGTAAGAATTATTTTTTCCACTGTAAACAACAGTATTATTTATAGAAAAATTATAGTACATAATCATAAAATCTGATTTGTTTGTAGGACTTCGTGTATAATAAATATCATTGGTTCAACTAAATCTTCAACCCAATGGATATAGACTCAGATTTGGATTTGTTTTATCTATATAAAAATTCATAATTCCTGTTCATATTTCATTATCTTGTGTCTTATAAGAAATTACTGTTCGTAGATTTCATGTATTACTTCATATTCGTGGAATTATTTCATTTTTTAAAGTATTTGTATAATTACCACTTGTGCTTCAGGTATAAGTATTACCAGATCGTGTAATTTTATATTCAAAATTTTTGTTTCAGGATAGTTGCAATACTGGATTTGTATTTGTATACCAAATGTTATTTAGTTGATTATTTTCCGTTGAAATAAAAACAATGGGTTGTTTATTAAATCTGAATATTGGAATTTGTTTTAGTCATATGTTACCAGCTTTATCTTCAATTTCTATTTTTCGATTATATGTTCAAGATTGAATGTTCGGTAAAATAACTCATGTACCACCAGGTAGTACTGTTCAAGATGTTATTAAATTTGTTCAACTATAAATGAAATATTTTTGTGATTTTATTCTACTATTATTTTCTTGTACGAATCGGTTTAATGATAGAGTAGTTGATGAAATATATTGTCAACTATAAGGTATTATGTCAGAAATTATTGGTTCAGTTGTATCTATTTCAAATCAAATATTTGATTGATTTCAAATTTTATCAATAGCTATTATATTATATATTCATTCTGTAGTAAATGTATTTTTGTATTGTATTCAATTTCATGAATTTGTTCATCCACTTAAAAAAATAGCATTATTAAATACTCCTGATAAATTTTTGTCATAAATTTCTATGTATATTCATGTATTAAATAATCAATTATTTACTATTACTTCATTTTTAAGAGATATTCATGTTATTGAAGGAATAATATTATCATGAAGTATCATTTCCCTTTTGTGGTTTACAATGTTTCCTGTAAAATATACTATATCTATATTGTTTTCATTGTTTCATTTTATTAAATTTATTCAATAGTTTATTCTTTCATTTTTATTTATTGTACCACTTAATTCTTGTTCAATATCTCCTGTCATAGTAAAAAATGTTGATTCTGAATTGTTTTCTATTGATATGTTTATTCATGTTGTTATTGTACTTTTCGGTAATATAGTAGTCTTATTGTGATGAGATATTCCATCTATAATTATATAGTCAGCTTTTTCTGTATCTATACTAATACCTAATATAGGATTATCTTTTCATACTAAAGCAATACATGATCAACTTAAAATTAATTTATTGATAGTGGTATATGTTCCTGAATTTAATATATAAATTGTATTATCTGTTATTATTTGTGGTAATACGGTAACATTATTACCTCCAGTTAGTTCTATTATTTGCATATTATTTTTATTACATCAATTTATTGGATATGAATCCATATGTTTTGTATATATAGTTTCTCAACTATATAATGCATCAAAAACATCTCAAGTTGTTGGTAATTGATTCCAAAAATTATTGTTTATATAGTTGTTAATATTCCAATTTATTTCTGGATTTTCTCGTGCTGATGTTTTTTTTATTACAAAACCTATTCCTATAAAAATAAGACTTCAAATAATAATATGTTGAAT
>CAZPFR010000002.1:24419-63971 GCA_964586005.1 uncultured Candidatus Peribacteria bacterium
TTTCGTTTATATTTTCTCATAAACATCTCCTATATGTAAAAGATATACTTATTATATAGAAAAAAATAAAATAGTCTATTTTGCTCTCTTTATATAATATTTTTTAATTGCCTTTTTAAATTTTTGTTATATAGTATTATTTAGGATTGTTTTTATTAATATATGTTTTGATTTCTGACAATGATCAAAAATATTTTTTTATTATAAAATTATTTGAACTATATCTTCCATCTAATGTTTTATAAATAGTATATACTTTTCAATTTGGTGCTATGTGAGGAGCACTTATTCGGCTGTTATCAATATTGGTATTTGTACTTTGAACTGTTCCTGTTGTTGGATTTTCTTCTTTTAATTGTTTTATAATTTTCCTTAATTGTTCTAAAAATGATGTTGTAGAGGATGTATTTTCAGTTAATCAATTTTCTGTTGTTATACTATATGTTGCTCATATTCAGTTTGATGTAAGTGTAGCATGTCTTATTTGATTATATTCAGAACTTGAGCGAAGTTGTATAAATACAATATCATTATTTTTGACATAACTTGAATTATTATCAATTTTAATATTATTTATATATAATATACCTGTTGATAATGATATAAGAACCGAAGTATTGTCACTAAGTCATTTTATTATTATTTCATTTGAAGTATATATTGTATCTCTTTTTGCATTACTTACTTTCGTAAAATAAAATTGTTCAGGAATAGTATCTTGTAGTATTGTATTTGGAATAGTAATAATCGTATATCATACAGGTATTGATCGTGAACTTTTATTATTAACTAAATCTTCAGATTGAATTTTAATAGAAATCTGACTATTTGTTTTTACTTCATCTTTGTTTATATTTAAATAATTTGCGTTTGTCGCGCCTGTTTTTATTATATTAAATTCATTGGATATTTCATAATTATATTGTTTTAAACCAGCTCATTCATCTATTATAGTATTTCGTTTGATTGTATAATAATTTGAATTTTCTTCTTTTTCAGTAATAATTGGGGTTGCTGGACTTATTTGATCTATCATAAATGTATGCGATTTGTTGAATATTGATCAATTATATGATTGTAAAAATATATCTACAATTTTTTGGCCGGTATTTTCACTTAAATTTCAAGTTATTAAGTAAATTCCACTTCCGTTGTAATTTAGATAAATTATAGAATCTAATCAAGATATATATCATGTAAATGCTTTGTTAGAACTAATATTTGCTTCAAAAATTGTATTCATAAATGGATTGCTTTGAAAAGAAACTAGAAAAGGTATTAAATCTTCCGGTTGGGTAAATAATTCAGATTTAATGTTTTCTTTATTTCAATGCGTATCTATACTGTAAAAGCAGATTGTTTTGTAATCTTTTGTATTTGGCATGTATGGTATAGAGATACTATTTCATGATATATATTGTGTATATCCTATATTTCAACAAGAGTCTTTATCTCGTACTCCTGTGAGAATTTTATAGTAACTAATTCCGGTTGATGTATCTGTATATTGTAATTTAAATGATGTATTATTTTGATTTATTATTGTTGTTGTCGGACTTATCGTATCAATATTTAATGCATATGCTTTAATATAAGAAATATTATTTTTGTTGTCTGTTACTTTGAGTTCACAATATCCTGTTCAAATTTTGTTTGCATCAGGAATAAAAGAAATTCGATGATTTATTATTTGACATAATCATCAGTAACCACTGCTAATATTTGCTATTGTTGTGCTATTTGACTCATTTTCTCGAGATGATGCATTTGATAATATCTTTCGATCTCATGTTACTAGTTTATTTGCTGTATTATTACTTAATATAAAATCTTGTACAATAGGATTTATAAAAGGCCAGTAGCCTGTTACTATTTGACAATCATTTAGTCTATTGTTGTTTAGTCCTGTTACTCATTGAGCATCTCGTATGCGATATGAAAATATTCATGTTGTAGGAACTCTACTTTGTGCGGTGAATCAAGAATATATTTCACCAGTTATTGGATATAAACATCATGAATCATTATATCGTTGATAACTAAATATTGTTCATCCAGGATCTGTTCATGTTGCAAAAAAAGTTATATTTTGGTTTCAGCTTCAATTAATTTCCAGATCTTTGGCTATTGGTGCAATATTATTTCGAATACCTGTGACTATAGTACAATCACTTCGTAAATTTTGTGCATCTTTCATTTTATATGAAAAATTTTCTATTCAAGGTTCATTTCTTCATGTAGAGAATGTTTTTTCATTTGCCTGTAAAATAATAGTAGCACAATTTGTTCATAAATATCGTTGGTATCAGGTATTTGTTGTTCAACCTATATCAAATCATGATGCAATAAAACTAATTATTTCTGTTTCATTTCAACTTCATATTGATCAATTCGTTGTTATAGGGTTATTTATTCGTTGTAGAGGAATATTCTTATTTGCAATATGTTCTAAACTATCTTTTATTTCTATTTTTAGTATTCATGTTGTTGGTTCATTTTGTGCTGAAATTATTATTGATGTTCCTGTTGATCGATCAATTATTCATATTGATCATGTTGAAGGATTGCTATTATTTATATTTCGAGAATAACGATATCATGATATTATTCATATTCATTCATCTCGTCCAGTTATATTTATGTATATACCGGTTCATTCATTACCTGTATATAATGATTGAGTTTCTAATAGAGGAGGATTATTGTCTATTATTACATTTCCCGTAAATATATTTGTGTTGTTTATTGTTCCTGTTATATAATATCTTCAATCTGATAAATCTTTTTGATTGAATATAAACTCTTGATTGTTTGCATTAATTTTTCTAAAATTTGTATTGTATATATCTTCAGCTTCATCGCTTGTTATAAACTTATTTCGTACATGAAATTCATCAACATATCATTTTAGTTGTCAATGATCTTGGCTTCGTCATATGTATGTAGTATTACTGTTGTTAGGGTAATATCCATTTATTTTTCCAGATCGAGTTAATAAACCATTAATGTATAGATACATATCTTTTCAATCATATGTTCGAATTAAGTGATTTCGATCGTTATTTGTAAGCTGATTTGTTGTTATATCATTAGTATCATATCGTCGTCACTCATCAGTACTTACTTTTATTTTTCATTCTTTTATTACTAATCAATAAGAATTTTTTTTGTAAATAAGAGTCTGATTTTTTGTCTCATTATTTATTTTTATTCGAGTACTAAAACTTAATCATGTTCATTTATTTAAACCTGTTCATAAATTAATGTAACTATTGTCATTGAATTGATAACTTCATCAATATTTACCACTTTCGTTATACGTTATTCATGATGAAATTATTGAAATGTTTTGTATTCAGAAATCATGAATTGGATTTAGATAAATTTTTGTATTAAATCATATTTTATCACATTGATTATTCTGATTTGAATTTATTATAAAATATATTTTTTGACCGTAGGAAATACTTGTGTTTATTGAGCTATTTTCTGTAAGATTATCTATGTTTTTTGTGTATATTGTATTTGTATTATTGTAATTATTTCCTACTTTGATAGAGTATAGTATTCAATCTGTTGTTGAACAATATGAAGGATTTGCTGAATTTATGTTTGTATTAATTTCTATATTTCACGTAATATTACTTGTTCGTTCATAAATTACATTACCATATTTTGATGATCATGGGTATGTTTGACCACTATTTATTTGTATATATTCATAATCTTGAAGAGGTTCATTTATTATCCAGGATTGAATTCTTGGATTAAAAGTAAAATATCATGTAGTGGTTGTATTGTCTCGAAAATATTTTCGTCAATGTTCTCCTATCTCGTTTCTTTCAAAGATTCAAAAATCTCTCTTAGAATCTGTAATTAATAATTTATCGAAAGTATATTTTCTTAACAAATTATTTGTATATCAACTTACAGTTTTTTGTATAAGTCCTGATCATTGAGCTGTTTCTCATAAAATATTTAGTATTAAATTATTTATATCTTTGGTATATATTATTCAAGACCAAATAATATCTTTTGTTCAGTTTATTAACATTGAATTTGGTAAGTTTCGATTATATCAAAAATTTGTTACTATATTTAAAAATCAGATTGTTATATATTCATTATTTTGTAATTGGATAATACAACTATCGTTTTCTTTATATTCTTTTTCAGGTGTATAAATAATTTTTGTTTTATTATTAGAAAAAGAACATTTAGACTTATTTGTTATAATATTTTTTCATGTAGTACTATATCATTGTCGTCCTATTAGACTATTTCGATTTCAAGAAATAATTCATCAGTTACCATCTCATTCTAGATATATAGTTACATTTTCTATATTTGTTGCTTCTATTCGTGATCAAGTAATATTAGTACATTTAGAAGGTTCTAAAAAATTATCAGATACTTTGAATGAAAAATTTATTGTTCATAAAACATCTCTTCATGTTGTGAATAAACTCTTTGTTTCGTTTGGTATTGCTGTTGTACAATTATTTCAATAATATCGTTGATATATTAGGTTGCTTCCTGTATCTATTGCGTAAATATTAAAACTAATATTTCATCAGATTTTTGTATAAAAATCAAAAATATCATTTAGTATTGTTGGTCAAGTATTTATTCGTGATATATCTCATGTTCGAAATGTTTTATATCATAAAACATCTTTTGCAATTATTTCTAATTGTCATGTTATTGGCTCATTTTCAGCTGGTACTACAATTATATTTCCGGTTGTGCTTGTTATTCGTTCATTTCGTTCATTATTTGTTTTTCGTCTTCGTTGATATTCTGAAATACTATTTCCAGAATCATACCAAATTCATGTTATTAATAAATTTTGTGATTCTCGTCCTGTATATCAACTTATATCTTTCATTATTGGTCAATTAAAATCTCTTATGAAAGTTCCTGTTTTTGAATAATATCAATTTACTATTCATGAAAAATTAAATAATCAATCATTGATAGATCATCATGTATTACTAATCCATTGTCGTCTATTTAGTCAGATTTTATTTAAATTATGCTCGTATAATGATGAAAAATGTTCTTTATTTATTACTTTATTATATATATATATTTCATCTATTATTCATTGCCAATATCAATTTGATAAACTATTTCAAATAATAGTTGGATTTATAGTATTTCAAATACTACCAAATAATCATAAACTTCGTTTTTCTTTACCATTTATATATACGGTCATAATATTATTTCCATAACTCCATCCAATGTGAGTTCGTGTGTTAAGTGGAATTTCAATTTTAGTATCATATCGTCTTTGATCTGTTCTATTTGTTACTTGTAATGTATTATCAAATATACTTATTCAATAAGATCATCGTTTCTCAATAATACCTTGTTTAGGAGTCTGTCATATTCTTTTTATTCGCATACTAATACTCATTTCTCATGTATTTATAATTCCGGTTCCAATATCTATTAATTGATTTTGATCACTAAATTCCAAAGCTCATTTATATTTTCATTCTTGAATATATTTTACTCAAGAGTTATATCCAGGATATTTATTATTATAAGCACTATTATTTTCAGGACGTTGATATATTTGGATATGATAATTTGTTGTATCACAATTATTATTTCAACTACTATTAATTCTAAAATATATTTTATTATTTTTAATTATATGTGTATTTATTTCTTGTGTTCAATATGTTCATGATCAGATTATTGTATTTTGGTTTAATACTGTATATCTAATTCAATCTCAACAATTTGTATTAGCATCTTCTATTGTAAGATTTATGTTTATATCTGTAGTTATTGGACTTGTTCGTGAAATAACACTGTCTCAATATTTGTCTCAAGGATTTAATTGATCTTTTTCTATAAATAATCAGTCAAAATTTTGTACAGGTCTACCAATTATTCGTTGTTTACTCACTGCATCAAATTGTAATAATTGATAGTCGGTTATATTCCATTTTCCTCTAGGTCTTCTCATATATTCTCGATTTTTTCCTGATTGTAAACCTCAAAAATCTAATTTAGAATCCGCTAAAAGTATTGTATCAAAATTATATAATCCTATAAGATTCTGATCATAAATATTTATTGTATTACTTATGTTTTCTCAAGAGATATTTCGTTGGAATCAAGTTAAATTGTTGTTTTGTATTTCTAATAGTAGAGAAGTATCTTTTGTTATAGTAAATTCTTCTCATAATCCCTTTTTTGTTCATAGGATGTTAAATAACGTTTTGTAAAAATTGATATTATATCGTCATAAAACAATCAAATTATTATTTACGGATGCAATACAAAAATCATTTCATATTAATAAACTATTGAATCAAACAGTATTTGTATTTATTATCTCACAATTTCATAATTTTCATTGAGTATTAATTCATTCAATTGTCCCTAAAATATTGGTAAATCATGAATATGATCATGATAAATTTGTTGATATATTACCTATATTTTGTATTATTGGAGTACTTTCATTTTGTTCATCTCGTCTTGCATTGAAATTATGACATGTTCATGATCCTTGTTTATCAAAAGCATTATAAGAATATCAGTATATTCAAGCTATTAATTTTATGTCTATGTAAGTTTCATTTGTTTCTCATGATAAGATATTTGTACAAAAATATCATGTATATCGTTGATATGATATTTCACTTCCTGTATCATATCATGTTGCAGTAAATATTAGATTTTTTTCTACTCGTTGGGTATATAAATTAGGTGCGTTGTCAGGTATTGTTGGTCATCTATTTAATCGTTCTACTTTGGATTGAATTGTTGACTTGAAGTTATAGATATTTTCAACAGTTACTTTTATATCTCATTGTGTCGGTTCATCCATTATTGGTAAAGAAATTTGATTACTACTTCCTGAACTAACAACAATAAATCATGTTCATACATCTATTTCTCGAATATAATTTTTTATTTCATATTGACTGTATCCTGTCCGAGTTATTGTAGAAGTATCGTTTTCATATATATAAATATCTCATGTTACAAGTTCTTGTTGAATATTTCAATTAATATTCATAATAAATCAACTGAAACTTGGTGCTATAACATTAATTCGGTTGATGTTTCCTGTTATTACTCATGTATTTCAAAATATATCGTTAATTGTTAATTTTATTTCACGAGAAAATTGTCCGTTATATTCAAGATAAATATTTTGACCAGTTCAATCTATAGTTCAATCATTATCTATATCTCGTTGAAAAGTTCAGGTATCAACTTGTATGTTATCTATAATATTTCATGATAATAAAATATCTTGATTTTCTTTTACTATTATACCTGTTGTTGATTCTCATGTTATTTGACTTCATGTCATCATCCATATTCGTCTTTCTAATGTTGGTCATGAAAAATCTCTGATTACTATTCATCATGTTTGTTGTCAGTTTGCTGTGATATTGAAATTATATGTTCATTCATTATTTCGTCAATCAGAATTATTTAATCGTTTCCATTTGTTTTCTGAAGTTTTATTTAGATTATGCTCGTATAATATTCAAAAATGATTGTTGTTTATTACTCAACTATAAATATATACTTCGTCTATTATTCAATTTCGATAACCATTAGATATACTATATCAAATTGTTGTTGGATTTAGACTATTTCGTATTGTACTTGGTATATTTCCTGTTCGTGATTCTTTTCAATTAATAAATATTTTCATAATATTATTCCCATGACTTCGTCCTATATGAGTTCGTGTATGACTTGGTATTTCTATATTTGTATCATATCGATTATCAGAACTTTTATTTGTAACTTGTAATGTATTATTGATTATAGCAATACCATAAGATTGTCGTTTTTGTATGATTGTTTGATTAGGATTGTCTCATTCTTTGTATACCCATAAACTTATACTCATTTCAGGAGCATACATACCAGTTCCTATATTGACAAATGTTTTGTCAGAAAATTGTAAACCTCAAAAATATTTTCCTGATTCTGTATATGTTGCTCATGAATTAATTCATTGATTTATGTTGTTTATACTTATATTTGTTTCTGGTAATTGATATATTTTAACACTATAATGTGTTGTATCACAATTGTTATTTCAATTTCTATTTATTTTCAAATATATTGCATCTCAAGAAAAAATAGATGTTTTAAAATTTCCATTTTCTATATACGATCAAGAGTCTAATATTAATAAATTGTTATTTCTTTCATGTAGTAATTCGTATTTAATTCAATCACCATTTTTACAATCATCATCTTGATATTCTTCTAAAATATATTCTATTTCTATTTTTGCATTTGTAGAACTTGTTCGTTTGATAACAGCATCTCAATAGAGATTTCCTGGATATATATAATTTCTATCTATAAACAATTCTTCTGGGTTTCAAGGAGTATTAATTACTCGTTTATTACTTTCAATATCATAATTTAGGTATTTATAACCGGTTGTTGTATAAATTCCTCTAGGTCTTCTCATATATTCTCGGTTCTTTCCTGATTGTATTGCTGAAAAATCTTTGTTTGTATCTGCTAATACTATTCTATCAAAATTATATAATCCTATAAGACTCTGATTATATATATTTATATTTTTTATGTTTGAATTATCTATTCAACTTATTGACCATCAAAAGTTGTTTAAATTTTTATTTTGAATATTTACTATAAATTCATTTTTTTTTGGATTTATAAGATATACTCATGAGTTGTTTTTATATCAACTTAATTGAAATATTGTATTGTTTATTAAAATATTATATCGTCAGAATACTAATTTCTGGTTAATATTATTTTTTACTATACAAAAATCATTTCCTATTGCAGTGTGATTTGCAGAATATGATGTCGTGCTACCTATGGTACAATTTCAAATATCTCAATCTTTAATAATATAATTACTGGATAGTCATATTGTTCAGCTTTGATTTCATCATAAATTTATTCATGTATTTATTGTTGGAAATATGTTTTCTTCTACAATACTTCGAATTCCTGTTATTATTCTTCATGTAGCCAATCATTGATTATCTTTTACTTCAAAATAATACATTCCTGTATAAGGAATATTTTTCCCTGTTGTATATTCTTTGTTAATTTCTCAAGTAATTATTTTTCACGGAATATTTCACGATAATATTTCATACCATTGATATGTAAAATTTGATCATGTATCTATAATAATAAATTGATCAAAAGTAATTACATCTTCACTTATTCATGTATATATATATTTTCATGAAATAATTGCAGGAATATTTTTTCGTTCAATTGTTCATGTCCAATATGATGTATTTCATGCATAATCATTAATTCTGATTTTAATATCTTTTATTATTGGTTCATCTTCTCTTCAAAAATTGTGTATAATTCAAGTACTTGTTATTCATGTATAATTTCGTAACCATTCTCATTCAATATCCTGATCTAATCCTATATCTATATTATAGCTATAATCTCATGATACTAATCATGATATCATATTATTTCCAGTATCAAATAATCACGTTATATTTATTATTAATTCTTCAGATTCATTAGTTACTATATTATTTCATAAAATATTGGTCGTATTGTATCAAGTTATTTCATAATTAACTCAAGTGGTGTCTATTATTATTGTTCATGTTAATTCAAAAGAGGGTAATCATAAGATGTTAGCTCTTATTCAATAATTATTTAAATCATTTGTTAGTCAGAATTTTTGATTAATAAATTCTCGGTAAGAATCTATTCAACTCGAAAAAACTTTTAAATTTGATTCATAAAGATTTTTTATTTGATTATCATTTAATACTGTTCAATATACACGAGGTTCATCTATACTTCATATTCGTCATCGGTAATTTGTAATATCATATCATATATTTGTTTGTGAAATATTAGTATTTGTAATATTTCAACTTATGTTTGCAGATCGAATCACTTCATCTCAATTTTTATATACTTTCATGGTATTTCCATTGTAAGTCCATCCAATATGTGTTCGTGTATCATTTTCTATTGTAATATTTGTATTGTGTCGAATCCAGTAACTACTTGGAGATATCCATATTGTTCATTGTTTTAATACTAGTCAATATATATTATTTTTTGTTATTATTCATTGATTTCTTGTGTTGTCTGTTGTTTTTACCCATGCTGTAAATGTTATTCATGAAGATGTTGGATAGATATTATTTCCTATTCCAAAAATACTATTTCCATTAAAATCCAATGCTCAATAATATTTTCATTCATTTGTATACGTTGGTTCTCCTATTTGCTCAACAGATGGACAACATCTTTCTTCGGTTGTTCATTCGCTAGTACCTATAGTTTCACAACTTAAATTATCTGGATTTGCATTACAACATTGTTGTATTGATACTCAATATAAATCAATTTCACCACAAGTTGCATCATACGGATCTGGTTTTGAACATATATATACATTTACTCCTGTGCCTACACATTCAGATGATATATTTCGAATTCATTCATCAACTATTTGTTGATAATCAGTATATGTTTTGGTAAATCAAGGAGTTAAATGTTCGGCTGAGTACAGTGTACAATATCAAGGAGTTGATGTTATTCCTGTAAAATTTGAACATAAATCAGTAGAATATGTTATATCATAAATTTGGATATTGTTGTGTACTCATGCACAATTATTGTTATTGTTATTATCAATTTCAAATATTATATGTTGTCATGAAAATATCCAAGTACTTAATTCAATTCATGTTTCTGCAAACGATTTTTCAAAATTTCTTAATAGTAATAAATCTATATTATTTGCCCTGATTCCAGCTGGATTGTTGATATCTCCAGTTGTTTTATATATTAGATATTGTACTCAATTTCAACAATTATTTTCATCTCATGCTATTTTGTTTATTATTTTAATTCTTCAATTTATATTTGATTTCCATATCCAAGTAATTGGAATATTTCTTTTATTTTGTAGTTGTGGTATTGAATTATTTGTTCATGATCATGGATGAGCCATATATTTTCAAATATTTAAGAACATATAATCTTCTATTGGATTATTATTAATTTTCCAAAAGTTTTCTGTTGAAGAGTATTTTAATCAGCTAAAAATTTTTTCTCATGTTAATGTATATCATAAATAAGATCGTTGGCATAAAAAATCTTTGCTTCTACATTCTGGGTCTGTAATATCACAATCATTTGGCGTAATAACAAAATCACATGAATTGGGTATTATTGTTATATTTCAACTACATCATACTCAATCGTTTCCTGGTACTCATGCATATAATCTTGTTCCTGTTGCTTGACAAGGTATATTTATTCAAGTAGTTATAATATTATTGTTTGATATGTAGTAATATCTCCATCAATTTTGTCATATTCATAAATTTATTCATCATGAAAAATCTCTTATAGAATCTGCCCATGCAGCTTGATTTTGTTTTAAAATATTTGAATCATCAAAATTGTTAAAATATATAGTTCATGTTGAACTTTGAATATCATATAAATATGTTTCTATACCGTTTCGTAGAAAACTATATTTTTGTAGTGTGTTTGTGTAAAATCTAGATAAAGAAATAGTTCAATTATTTTGATTTGTTATTATGATACCTGTATTTATTTGTGTACCTGACTTATTGTTGATTATTGAATAATTATTTTCTTGAGCAATTGTTTTTGTAAAAGAAAAATATAATCAAAATAAAATTATTGATATTAATAATAAAAAAAATCTTTTATGAAATAATTTTTTCAGAATAATGCTCTTCTGCTTTGTCATATAACTAGCTTTACCATAAAAAATTTAATTGAGTTATATATAATTGTTTTACCTATAAATACAATGAAATAATCTTTGTTTTTGTTTATTTGACTTGACTTTTTAAGCTAAAAATTCTCAATAAATACTTTTGTTCTATTTTGCATTGCAAATTGACTTCAACTTTATAAAAGTTTATAATATTTTTCGTGTCAATTTTTATTTTATAAGTAATTTCATGATTGATCCTTTTTTTAAGACAGAAGAACAATCTACTTCACAAACAAATTCTCCTGCTCAACAACAATCTCAAAATTGACAATCAAACCAAAATGTTAATACTGTTTTACAACAACAACAGATACAACAATTATTACAACAACAGCAATTACTTCAACAACAATATAATCAGCTTTTAATAATATTGCAAAGTACTCAAATTTCTGAAGAAGAAAAAAAACAAGTTTATCAACAAGCTCAGCAAATATCTCTTCAGTATCAACAAAATAATCAAAAATTACAGAATCTTTGATATAATCCTAATCATGTAAACAAACCGGTCGTTACCAAAACTTCTTGATGGTCTAAAATCTCGATGAAATGATTTTTGTTATGATGTTTTGTTCTTTTGATTATTCTTGTTGGTTCTTTGGTCTGAATATTCTATTATCTTATTAATAATCCTAATCAATTATCTAGTGTTGGTTTGGATCCTGAATCAACTAGAAATCTTCTTCAGGTTTTTTCTGTTTTGTTTTTCTGATTATTGATATTTTTGGGTATGTGAATGATTGTTATTAATTGATATAGGTTATTTACTATAAAAAATAAATCTAAACTTTGATATTGAATCTGATTGTTATTTTGATTTATTGTTTTTTTAGCTTGAATATTTGTTTGAGCAAATGTATTGGATGTTATTAAAAATATTTCTATTAACAATTTAATAGACAATAATAGACTAATATTATCTCGTGTCTACTTTAAAGAATGATTTATAAGTTCTATAACTCCTTGAGTTAGATTAATAGCTCCATCTTTGGTTGATTTCTCATTGAATTCTGATTATTTTAATAGACAGTTATTGTCAGATTTTTGACAAGCTACTTTTGATAAAGTTACCTTGGATTGTTGAAATTGACAATCAGTAAATATGAATATATCAACTGCAAAATTTGAATGAACTTGTATTTATTTTAAGAAAGGGGAATACTTCTTAAATCTTAATGTTTATTATACAAATATTCCAACTTGAGAAAAATTAAATAAAAAAATTCCAGCATGATCATTGAATTTTGAATCAGAAATTATTGTTTCAGCTGTTGATAATCAGATTTCTTATAATGATATTAATACAGAAATGATTGTTGGTAAAGTTCCTACTAAAGTTAGATTTGATTGATCTAGTGTTTTTAAAGATTTTTCATTGTCTGATTATAAAATTATTTGGGATGTTGATTGAGATTGACAATCTGATAAACAAGATTTTTCTTCTTTTACTTATACTTATAAGAAAGCTCAACTATATACTGTTATGGTAAGATTTCCAAATTTAAATACGTATGGTTATATTTTCCCATTGAGAGTCGAACAATCTGATGTTCCTGTTTGTGAAATTATTAGTGAAATGAAACAATGAACAAAATATTCTTTTGATGTTCGCTTCTTGGATTCAAATGTTGCTATTAATGAATATCAATATTCTGTTTTACAATGAGAAAAATCATTATCTACTTTAAAATCTAGAATAACTAATTTTACTTATGATTTTCCTTCTGTGTGAACATATTCTCTTAGGGTAGATTTTATTACTGATGATGGTAAAAAATGATATTGTGAAAGTGATGATATAGACATATGATCTACTCATTTTGATATAACGTATGGTTTACAATATAAATCGCCATGATCTCCTCGTTTTTCTGTTTTTGCAGAAGATGGTCCAAATAATTTTGTTGATGATGTTGTAACAGTTTCTGAATTACCAACAATTTTGCAATTAGATTTGTTGTCTATAGTTCCTAATAATCCTCGTGCTGTAAAAACAGTGTTTTTTGATGATAAAGCCATTCTTTCTTCTGATAATAAAAGATACGAATTTACTGTTGATTCTTCACAAGATCATACTATTCGTATATTAGTTGAAGATTCAGTTTCTAATATTAAAACAGAAAAAAATATAGTAGTACATGTTAATAGAGATTCAATTATATGAAAATTATTAATTAAACCTAATTCTGTTTGAGTGTCTCCATTTATTGTTACTCTTGATGCTTCAACAACAACTTTAAATGATCCATCAGATGAAATTGTTTATTTTACTTGGGATTTTTGAGATTGAATAATTAAAAAAAATATATCTCAATCTGTTATTCAACATACTTATACATATGATTATACAAATGAATTATGAACATATAATCCAAAAGTTTCGATTACTACAAAAAAATGATTAACAAAGGAAATATCTCTTTCTGTTCCAGTTATTGTTAAAAAACAAAATATACAGTTAACTATCATTTTGGATCAACATCCTGGTCAGGTAGCAAAAGTTAATGAAAGAATTCCACTTAGTCTTAAGGTTGATGGTTTACCAAATAGAATATTTTGGGATTTTGGTAATGATAAAACATTGGAATGTAATTGAAGAGAGTGTATTTCTACGTCAACTACGTATTCTTCTCCTTGAATATATACGATTAAATCTAAAATTATTTATGATGATAGACCAGAGATAGAATGATCAATTAATATTAAAATTAATTAAATTTATTTTATACATATTAATATGCTTACTAAAGAAGAATTTTTACATTTGCAAAAATTAGCTGCTATTTCCTTGACAGACAAAGAAGAGTCCAAATTACAAAATCAAATAAATAGTATTGTTGATTTTTTGAAAAAACTTCAAAATATTTCTTTTCAACCATCTATTTGAATTGAAAATACATCTACTTTGTTTCCTATTTCTTGATTATATTCGTATGAATATTATTGATCTTTATTTGATAATTCTATTCATAAAAAAATAGATAATTCTATAGTAATAAATTCTGTTATAAATAACTAATTTTATTTTATAATATTTTATGTGATTATGAAAATTTTAATAAAAATAATATTCTGATTTTTTTTGACTGTTCTTATATATTCTTCTATAAGTTTTGCTCAAGACTATATTTTCTTTTATGGTAATTGATGTCCTCATTGTGCAAAAGTAGATAAATTTTTAACTGATAAAAAAGTGGATACATACTTTAATATAGATAAAAAAGAAATTTATTTTAATAGGAATAATCTTTCTGATTTTAATGATTATATTAAGAAGCTTAATTTATCTCAAGATCAGGTAGGTGTGCCTATATTAATTATTGATTCAGAGTCTGATAATTGTAGTTATTTAGCATGAGATGGAGCTATTATTGATTTTTTTGATAAAAAATTACAATCACTTCAGATATCTGATTGTACATGATCAACTTGTGATCATTTAACGTGTGGTGCTCAAAGTTGTACCCATGAAAATTGTCAAAAACAATGATCTATTTTAAAAAAAACATCTGAAACTTGAAATATAGCTAATACAGTTTTTTCTTGAGAAAAAAATGAAGATAAAAATATTTGATTTTCTCAAAGAATTAAATTTCTTTGAATAATGATGCCAGCTGCAATTGCTGATAGTATAAACCCTTGTGCATTTGCTGTTATGCTCCTTTTACTTACTGCTATATTAAGTAAACATAAAAATAAGAAAAAGGCATTGCTTGCTTGATTTTTATTTGCATTTGCTGTTTTTCTTAGTTATTTTGCTATGTGAATTTGATTGTTTTCTGCATTAGCTACTATGAATAATACTTATATTCTCAAACTTATAGTTTGAATATTGTGAATATTGGTCTGATTAGCTAATTTAAAAGATTATTTTTGGTATGGTAAGTTTTTTGTTATGGAAGTTCCTCTTTCTTGGAGACCAAAAATGCAAGATATTATTCATCGTGTATCTTCTCCTCGAGGTGCTTTTGTAATTTGACTATTGGTTAGTTTGTTTTTATTGCCGTGTTCTTCTGGTCCTTATTTTACAATTTTATGATATTTGAGTGCGGAAAGTAAAGAATTACATTCTTGGTGATATGCTTATTTATTAATATATAATCTGATTTTTATTTTACCTATGTTTATTATTGCTATATTGGTTTCATTTGGGTATAGTACTGTTGATAAGTTAGCAAAAATAAAACATTATAATACAAAACTTATTCATTTGATTGTTTGATTATTGATGCTTGGATTGTGATTGTATGTGTTGTTTAGTTTATAATATATAAAAAAAGGTATGTTTGATTCATACCTTTTTTATTTTTTAATCTAATATTTTTTTAATAATTTCTTCTATTATTTTTGGATTAGTTTTTCATTCTGTTTTTTTCATTACTTGTCCTATAAAAAATCATATTGTAGTTATTTTTCATCATTTATATTGTTCTACTATTGCTTGATTTTCATTTAGTATATTTTTAATTATTTCTACTAAATTATCTTCTGTTAAACTTGTAGTATTAAATCATTTTTCTTCTATAATTTTATTTGGTGATTTTCATGTTAATAACATTTCTTCCATTATTATTTTTAGTTGATTTTCTGGTAGTTTGTTAGCTTCAGCATTACTTAAAAATTCTATAAATAATTCTTTTGAAAAGGGGAGTTCATTGATTTTTTTATAATTTTCTTTTATCCATGCTGTTATTGGTCAACATATTCGTTTTGCTTTTATTTTAGGTTCTTTATCTATTGATACAAAATAATCTAATATTTCTTTATCTTGAATTAGTGCATTTATAAATTCTTTGTTGAATCAATATTCATGTATTGCTTTTCTGATAAATATATACGGTATTTCTAATGTAATATTATTTATATTTTTGAGCAATTCGTCACTAAGGATTAATGGTGGTAAATCTGGTTCTGGAAAATATCTATAATCTAATGCATCTTCTTTGGATCTCATTAGATATGAACAATTATTTTGATCATCCCAACGTCTTGTTTCTTGTGAAAATCATATATTTTGTTCATATAAATATTTTTGTCTCAAAAATTCATGTTCTATTGCTCTTTTTATTGCAGAAAAAGAATTAATATTTTTTAACTCTACTCTTGTTCATAATTCTATGTCTTCTTCTTTTTTGATTGATATATTTACATCGACTCTCATTTGTCATTTTTCCATATCTGCATCACCAATATTATTGTATTTTGTTATTCTTTGAATCTCTTTTAAGAATTCAATTACTTCTTCTGAACTACTAAAATCTGGTCATGTAACTACTTCTATTAGGGGTGTTCCTGCACGATTGAAGTCTAATATGGCTTTCTTGTTTTCATGAATCATTTTTGCTGTATCAGATTCTAGGTGTGCATCTATTATATTTATTGCTTTTTCTTCAGTATAATTTTTTATGAAGAATGATACTTTACCATTTGTATTTACTGGTTTATATAATTGTGTTATTTGATATCCCATTGGTAAATCTGGGTAAAAATATGATTTTCTATCAAAATGAGATTCTTTGTTTATATTGCAATTTAAAGCTTTACCCAAAATTAATCATTTTTCCAATGCTTCGTAACTTAGTGTTGGTAAAGCTCCTGGTTGTCATGTACAAACTGGGCAAATGTTTGTATTTGGTTTGATATTGTCAAAATCTTGTAAATTTTCACACTGACAAAATAATTTATTTTCAGATTTTAATTTTATATGTATTTCTAATCAAATTGTAACTTCATAAGTATTCATGATGCTTTATAACAAAACAAAATATAAAATATAATTATTGAATTATTTTATCAATTAATCAATATTTTAAAGCATCTTCGGGAGTCATCCATTTGTTTCTTTCCATATCTTGAGCAATTTTTTCTTTTTTTTGACCTGTATGTTTAGCTATAATTCAATTTAACATATCTTTTACTTTTAGCATTTCTTCAGCTTCAATTTGTATATCTGTAGCTTGTCCAGTAATTCATCCACCGGAAATCAATGGTTGATGAATCATTATCTTTCAGTGGGGAAGTGCATATCTTTTTCATTTGGTACCACAAGTAAGTAATACTGATCCCATTGATGCAGCAAGACCTACACAAATAGTACATACATTACATTTAAGATATTGAATAGTATCATAAATAGCCATTCATGAATATACTTCTCATCAAGGTGTATTTATATACATTATAATATCTTTGTCGGGATCTTTCTTTTCTAAATAAAGAAGCTGTGCAATAATTGTATTTACCATTGCTGCGTGTACTTGTTCTCATACAAAAATTATTCTATCTTCAAGTAATCTAGAATAAATATCATAAGCTCTTTCTCATCATTTAGTTTTTTCTATAACACTTGGTATTAAAGTCATTAATTATACGTTAAAAGTTAAAGAATATCTTTTGGTTAGTATATTATTTTATAATACAAAATCAACTTGAAATATCATTGAATAATGCTTATAAGTAATGTATTATTTACTTTTTTTCATTTCTCTAATGAATAAAATAATTCGTTTATTTTTGGTTGCTCTATTTGCTTTTTTTGGTTTTACTTTTGCTTCTGAACAAATACTTTTGAATACTGTTATAGACTGAAAAAACAAAATAGAAAAATCTTTTGATGATTCATATTCATCTATTTATACGTATTTTCAAACGTCTGTTACCTGAATTATTCATTCTATGGATTATCAAGGTTTAGTTTGTTTATGAATTATTGATGATAAAATTATTTTACAAAGTATGCAAGAAGATTATAAAAATTTAAAACTTTGATTTCTTAATGCTTATTCAATTATTTATTCTGATGTTTTGGATATTGAGCAAAAAAAACGTATTTTAGATGATACATCTGTTTCATTATTTTCTAGTTGATCTAATTATGAAAAAGAAAAATCTCGTATATTATCTAATTTAAAACTTTTAATTGATAATCAAAAAATATCGTCAGATCAATTTGCTTCTTGATATATTTTAAAAATAAATCAATTTGTTAAAGATTTTAATGACTATTCTATAAAAAATAAATCATTATTGGAATCTATTTCTGTTCGTATACAAACTATACAATTAATCGAAAAAGAGTATAAAAAATTACAGTCAGATTTATTTTGATATCAAAGTAAATTAGCATGAACTTGATCTAAGATTTTTTCTAAATTTGATTTTATTAAAAATATTTTTTCTTCGTGACTAGATACTACATTTGATCGTCTTATCAAAAAAGAAATTAAAAGATATACTATTCTTGGTAACTTGGCAACTGAACTTGAACAGCAAAAATCTTATGCACTTAAATTATTTGGTTTACAATTTGATGAAAAGTTAAATATATTACTTGATAAGTGGTATGATAATAAACAATATACTAAAATAACAAAAGATATTCAAAATTATATTAATTCATATTCATCATGATGAAGGTTGCAGTGTTCTTCTTTTGTGGCAGCTGATGATTTTACTAAAAAATCAGAGTCTTTGTTAAAAATAATTTATGATTTTCCTAAGGAATTCTCTTTATCTTCTGGATATTCTACAAATCAGTTTCATAAAACTATTTCTCAGCGAATACCTGTTATTGATCAACTTCAAAAAGATATAACTGTTACTTTCAAAAAAACTATATTGGAAAAAAGACAGTATTTGTTGAATGAATACAAAAAAAAATCTGATTCTTCTTTGAATACAATAACTTCTCCACAAATAAATATTCCTTCATCTTTTCTTTTTACGAGAACTTTTAATAAGTGAGAAAGTCATTCAGATATTTCTATTCTTCAACAACTTCTTACAAAACTTTGATATTATCAGTGAATTATTGATTGAATTAATTCTCAATCTACTATACAGGCTCTTTATAAATATCAACTTGCAAATAATCTTTTAAAGTGATATGAAAATAAGCCAGCTGTTTGGTGATGGATGGGACCTTCTACAAGAGCTCAACTTAATAAAGATTTATATAAATAATTCTGTAAAATTTTTATGAAAAAAAAAACGTGATTTACTTTGCTGGAAATATTAATTTCTGTTATGGGCTTTTTTGTGATTATGACAGTTATTTTTAATTTATATTTTTGAATTATAAATTTTAGATATTCTTTTCAAGCTAGATCAAATTTATTGGAATCATCGTATTATATGTTTGAAAAAATTAATCTTTTATTGAAAGATTATACGATAGATTATGAAGAATATTTTAATCGTTCTCGTGTCTGATGTAATTCTACTGGTAGCTTTTCTTGGGATGTTTGATTAAGTTGATATTGTTCTAATTTTTCTGCTTTTGGTAACAACAATAATTTTCTTTGATCAACTTGAACTCATCAATTGTATTATTGTAGTTCTTTTACTTGATATCGTGTTTGATTGGAATATGTTATAAAAAATACGTCTTTAATTACTTGATGTTTTTTATCCTGATATCAATCTTTTGGTCAATATGCATTACAATTTCATGATGTAAAATTAAATGTTGATTGAAATTCTGTAATTTGAGATTCAGATGATTTGGATTTATGAATGTGACCTCAATCGGTATTATTTACCACATGAGTTCAGGAAATTTATTTGATATCAAAAGATAAACAATATAGAATTTTTCTCAGAAGAAAACTTGTTGGACAATTTGATTGAGATAATAATTCATCAATTTCTTGAGATAATGAACGTTTATATACTTTACAAATTCTTAGGTTAAGAGGCTTTGATGCTTGATTTAATCATGATTTTAGTTGAACGTGAATGTATGATTGAATTATTGATACTTGGGCTTGTGATTATTCTAAATGATTTGTTTGTGGTTGAAACTCTTTAGGAAGTATTTATTCATGATATAGTTTACCTTTGAATGCAGATGATTGACGAGTTAATTTATTTGATAAGAGTTTAACTATTGCAGATCGAAATATTTCTATTTATCCTACAAAGGATCCTGATTTAGCACGAAAGGAAAATCAATACCAAATAACACCTTATTTTGTTGTTTCTATGAAAACTAAATTATATTCAGAAATATGGCAAAGAAAATTACGTGATTCTATATCAGATTATCAATTTACACTTCAAACAACATTTACTACAAAATATAATAATTAAAATCAGATTTTATTTATATGATACTATATTATAATGACAGAAATTCAACAATCAGAACGTGATGTTCGTATTGCTAAGATTGCTAAAATGAAATCAATGTGAGTTATTCCTTATGCTCAATCTTTTGATAAAAAAAATGTAATAAGCGATATTATCAAATTTTACGAAAATAAAGAGCTTCGTGATATAAATGATATTATTCTTGATCCTATTTCTCAGGTGAAAACAGCTTGAAGAATTATGTTGTATCGTAGTCATGGAAAACTTGCTTTTGCAAAATTACTTGATAGTACTGAACAAATTCAATTGATGTTTCATAGAGATAATTGTTCGTTGTTGATTTGAAATGAAAAAAAATCTATATTGTCTGATTGAACAGAGGAGGGTATGACTGCTTATAAATTTATGGAAAAAATGGTTGATGTTTGAGATTTTGTAGGAATAGAATGAGAAGTTTTTAAAACACATAAATGAGAATTAACTATATTTGTTTCTAGTTATACTTTTTTATCAAAAGCGGTTAGACCTCTTCCAGAAAAATTTCATGGATTACAGGATCAAGAGGAACTTTATAGAAAAAGATATCTTGATATGACAATGAATCTTGATACGTATAAAAGATTTTTGTTTAAGTCAAAATTTTATAAAGTATTGAGAGACTTTTATCATCAAGAATGATTTATAGAAATACAAACGCCAATACTTTGAAATGCTGCTAGTGGTGCTGCAGCTAAACCATTTATTACTCATCATAATGATTATGATTTAGATGTTTATCTTAGAATAGCATTTGAAACTTCTTTAAAAAAATCAACGGTTGGTAGATTTGAAAAAGTATTTGAAATAGGTCAGGATTTTAGAAATGAATGATCTGATCCTTCTCATTTACAAGAATTTACTCAAGTTGAACATTATGCTGTTTATTGGAATTATGAAGATAATATGAGATTTACAGAAAAAATGTTTGACTATTTTTTTGAAAAACTCTCTCTATCTAAAAAAATTAATGTAAAAGATAAAGAATGAATTGTTAGAGAAGTTGATTTTACAACTCCTTGGCAGAGAATAGATTATGCTAAGTGAATTTTTGATGCTTCATGAATAGATATAACACAATATTCACTTGATGATTCTGAACTTCTTAGATCTACTATTAAATCTAAAGGTATTGAATTTGAAAAAATGGATTTTATGTCAACAACTACATTAATCGATTATCTTTATAAAAAGGTTTTGAGACCCAAAATTATATGACCTGCCTTTATATATAATTATCCTGTTATTATGCAGCCGTTAGCAAGAATTTCGGATGTTGATTCTTGAATTGTTGAGCAATTTCAATTGTTGGTTAATGGATGGGAAATATGTAAAGCATATTCAGAATTAGTAGATCCTTTGCTTCAACAAGAAAATTTTGATAAACAATCAGATGCTGCTGCAAGAGGGGATGAAGAAGCTACTTCTGGAGATGATGATTTTGTTATGTCTATGGAATATTGAATGCCTCCTCAATCCTGATTTGGTATGTGACTAGAAAGAATATTAGCAATTTTAACTGAACAAGAAAATCTGAGAGATGTTGTAATGTTTCCTCTTATGAAACCTGATGTTATAGATTAATATATATTAATTATTATTTATTTTCTGTTGCATTCTTTATAGATTTCATTAAATGTTTTGTTTGTTCAATCTATATGGTACCTTGTTAAAGCAGGGAGGAAAGTCCTGACACTATAAAAAGACTAGCATTTTATGAATGTTGAATTATAAAATGAAAGGGCCACAGAAACGAAAACTATTCTACTAACGTGGGAGAAAGATGCAACGTGAAGGTGTACCGCAGTTTTGTGGCACTACTTCTTCTCAGTTCACCTGATAGGTGTTCGAGTGGTAAACCATAGTTGGTGCAAGCTTACCTAATTTATTAGGGAAGTGCAGATGTTAACTTTATGTTAACTTAGATAAATTCCATATAATACAGAATCAGGCTTATTGGATTGAATAAAAAAAGGGCCGTAGCTCAGCGGTAGAGCGGGAGTCTCCAAAGCTCCGCGTCGCGAGTTCAAGTCTTGCAGGCCCTGATTTAAAAAAGATCTAGTCTTGTGGCTAGTTTTTTTACTTTTTACTTGTTTTTATGGTAAATTCTGAAACTGTTATTATGGATCCTTCTTGGAAAAATATTTTGGTTGATGAATTTCAAAAACCATATTTTGATAATATAAAACTATTTCTTGAGCAAGAAAAAAAACAATGACAAATAATTTATCCTAAGTGACCAGATATTTTTAATGCTTTTAATACAACTACATTTGATCATGTTAAAGTTGTTATTTTAGGTCAGGACCCTTATCATGGAGAATGAGAAGCTCATTGACTTTGTTTTTCCGTTCAAGATGGTATTAAACACCCACCATCTTTAAAAAATATATTCAAAGAATTAGAGTCAGATTTATGATATAAACCTCCTATTAGTTGAAATCTAAGTAAACGAGCTAATCAATGAGTTTTCCTTTTAAATTCTATTCTTACTGTTAGAAAAGATAGTCCTGCTTCTCATAAAGATATATGATGGAATATTTTTACTGACGCTGTTATTAAAAAATTATCTGATAATACGTCTTGATTAGTTTTTCTTCTTCGGTGAAATTTTGCTCAATCTAAAGATGTATTGATAGATAAGAATAAACATTTAATTTTGAAATCTGCTCATCCATCTCCATTTTCTGTTTATAGAGGATTTTTTTGATGTAAACATTTTTCTCAAACAAATACTTATTTACAATCTTTTTGAAGAGATCCTATTGATTGGAATTTAAGCTAATATATCACCGATTTTTTCTTCTAAATATTTTTTTAGTTTTTCTAATCATACTAAGTTAGGATATTTTTCTAGTAACCATTTTGCTCATTCTTGAACTTTTTCTATAAATTTCAAATCTGATAATATTTCTATTGGTATATCTGTCTGTCAAGCTTGTATTGTTCCAAGAATTTCTCAAGGTCAACGACTTTTAAGATCTAATTCAGCTAATTTAAATCAATCGTTTGTTTCTTCCATTGCTTTTAGTCTTTTATAGCTATCTCATGATTTTTTTTGAGTTTCTAAAAAACAGTAAGACTTTAAATCTGATCTTCCTATTCTTCATCTTAATTGGTGTAATTGAGATAGTCCAAATCTTTCAGAATTTTTTATAATCATTATAGTTGCTTCAGGAATATCTACTCCTACTTCAATTACTGTTGTAGACACAAGTAGACAAAATGTATTATTTTGAAATTTATTCATTGTTTCTTCTTTATCTTTTGCTGTCATTTTTCAATGAAGTAATCATATTTTTCCCTTTAATTCTGGAAAAAGGTTTTTAACTTCTTCATATTGACTTGTAGCTGCTTTAACTTCTTCTAATTTTTCTGAATCTTCGACTAATGGGGTTACTATAAAAACTTTTTGATGTTCTTTTATTTTGGATAAAATTCGAGGTTTTAATTTTATGTATTCATTTTCTGAAATTATTTTGGTATTTATTGGCTGTCTTCCTTTTGGTAGTTCATCTATTATTTGTACATCAAATTCTCAGAAAAAAGCTAATGCCATTGATCTAGGAATTGGTGTTGCACTCATTTGTAATACATCAGGATTTCCTACTTTTTTGAAAAAAGCTCTTTGTCTTACTCAAAATTTATGTTGTTCATCTATCACAACAAATCAAAGATTTGTAAAACTAATATCTTCTTGAAATAATGCGTGTGTTCATATTACAATTGGTATTTTATTATCTTTTATATCTTGTTTTATTTTTATTTTTTGATTTTTGGATATTGATCCTGTTAATAGTTCACAGCGTATTCATAATGGTAAAAAAAGTTTAGCCAATGTCTTATAATGTTGGTTTGCTAAAACTTCTAAAGGAGCAATAAAAATAGATTGTTGTTTTTTTATATGATATATATAATGAGCAATTGTTGCTGCTACAACTGTTTTTCCACTTCCTACATCTCATTGTAAAAGCGTCATCATTGGCTTTTCTTCATGGATTGATTCTATACAATGTTTTATAACTTTTTTTTGTGCATTTGTTAATGTGAAAGGTAATTTTTCTAAAAACTCTTTTATAGTTTTCCAATTTGGAATAGATTTATTTGTTTTTTTTAATGAAAGAGTACTGTATTCTGATTTTTGTAATAAAGAATGTAATTGTACTCTTAATAATCTATCAAAAAATATTCTTTTTAATGCATCTTGTTGTTTGATGTTACTTTCTGGAAAATGAATATTTTTAAACGTTTCTTTTACTCATAAAAGATTGTATCTTTTTAAAAATTCTTCTGGTAAATATTCATCAAATATTTCATCAATCTTACTTAAAATATTTCGTATTTTTTCTGCAAATCGATTTGATTTTATTCAATATAATTCTGAATAAATAGGATAAATTCTTCCTATATTTGAAATATCATTTTGTTCTTGTGATGTATCTCCTGTTGGAATACATTCAGGTTGATTAAATATTATTTTTCATTGTTTTGAAAATGGTTTTCCAATTATTATATATCGTTGATTTTCCTTTATTTTGCTCGCTAAAAATCATGAATTAAATATATTTATTTTACCTAGTATTCATTGTTCGTCGACAAAAGAACATTCATAGACATTTTTTCATCTTCTTGGTGAAAAACTTTTTTTTAAAATTTTTCCTTTGGTTGTTGCTATTCATTTTTCATTAATAATTAATTCTGATAATGGTTTTATGTAGGTTCTATCTTCATAACTTCTAGGAAAATAGTGAAGAAGATCTTTTATTGTTTTAATATTATTCTTCTCCAATATTGAACTGTATTTTGTTGTTGTTTTTAATTGCTCTTTTAGTGTTATCATATTTCTAATGTATATATTTCTTTTTGTAAATCAAACTTCTTTTTTATTGCTTTTCTTTTCCTTTTTAATATATTTTGTATTTGTTCTATTTTTACGTTTGTTAGTTTATTCTTATGAAGAAATGACTTTTCTTTTTTATCTTTTTTGCACTTGTGATTAGTATATTATTACAAGTTTATAAAAATTATGACAATGTTTGAGATGTTATTCAGGAAATTAATAATCAAGAAGATGTTTCTTTGAATACATTTATGGAAAAATATTCAGATTGAAGTTTTTCTAAAATAGAAGTAAAGGATTGAACTGACTTATTATGATATGTTTTTTTATCTACGGGAATAGAAAATTCATTAATTTCGTTTAATAAAACTTTTGAAAAACATGTTTTTGATGTTTATTCAACTAAAAAACCAATTGATACCTCTTTATCAGATCTTTGAATTTCTCTTACATGAACAGTCTTGATTGATGTGCAATATACAACCAAATCTTTTTTACAGAAAATGCTTGAAGAAATTGGTCCAATATTTCTCTTTTTTATTGTTTTTCTTCTATTTTTTAAATTTATGTTGCCCAAATGATGATCTTGATTTCCCTTTGCGATAAAAGCATGAAAATTGGATAACAAACAAAAAAATAAGACTAAATTTTCTGATGTAGCTGGAATGGAAGAAGTTAAAAATGAATTATCTGAAGTGGTAGATTATTTGAAACATCCTGATAAATATCATAAAGTTTGAGCTAGACATCCTAAATGAGTATTGCTTTTTTGAGAACCTTGATCAGGAAAAACTCTTTTAGCTAGAGCAGTTGCTTGAGAATCTAACGTTGCATTTTTTAGTGTTTCTGGTTCTGAATTTATGGAAATGTTGGTTGGTATGTGAGCTGCAAAAGTTAGAGAACTTTTTGGTAAAGCTAAGGCTGCAGGTAAGGCAATTGTTTTTATAGATGAAATTGATGCTATAGGTAGAAAAAGAGGTCTTGGTCATACAGGTTGACATCAAGAGCAAGAACAAACATTAAATCAAATTCTGACTGAAATGGATGGTTTTGATAAAAATACTGATATTATAGTAATTGCTGCTACTAATAGGCCAGATATTCTTGATCCAGCTTTACTCAGAGCATGAAGATTTGATAGAAAAATAATGGTATCTAGACCAACATATGAAGAAAGATTAGCTATTTTTAACTATTATCTTAAGTCAAAAAAAATAACTTCAAAAGTTTCTATTGAATCTTTATCAAAAAGAACGAGTGGCTTAGTTGGTGCAGATATTGAAAATATTGTTAATGAAGCTTCATTAAAAATAGCAAAAGAAAATAAAACCCAGATAGATGTTCAAGATTTTGAATATTCTCTTGAAAAAGTTCTTATGTGACCAGAAAAGAAAACAAAATCTATGAATGATAATGAAAAACATATCGTTGCTTTCCATGAATTGTGACATGCTGTTACTGCTTATTTTTTACCACAAACTGATCCTGTTGAAAAAATATCTATTGTTCGTAGATGACAAGCTTTATGAGTAACTTGGATGATGCCTGAAGAGGATAAAAATCTTTATTCAAAAGCTAAATTTTTGGATCAACTAATATCTCTTTTGTGATGAAGGGCTGCTGAAGAAGTTTTCTTTTGAAAAGAAGAAATTACTACATGAGCTTCAAATGATTTTGAAAAAGCTACCTTACTTATCAAGGATATGCTTACTAAATATGGTATGGATCAAAATTTATGAACTATTTTCTATTGAGATAAACAAGAGGATGAATATAAGTTTACTAGGCCGTATAGTGAAAAAACAGCTGAACTTATTGATTCTAAAATTCAAGAATATATGTCAGATTGTTATAAAAAATCAATGGATATTATAAAGAAATATAAAGAAGTTGTACAGAAACTATCTGTATCTTTGTTAGAGAAAGAATATCTCACTAGAGAAGAATTTGAATCTCTTATGAAAAAATATACTGTTTAATTTAAATTTTTATTTATAGAAATATAATGAACACAATTTATGTTTTGGATTGGTATACTAATAAAAGTATTGTTTTGGAAATTGCAGATAATTCTATTTATAATTCTTTATTGGTTTGAGATAAAATTGTTTATGAAACAACTGATCAAACTTGAAATAAATGATTAACAATATGAATTTATTTATGACATTCTGTTGTTACTGATAGAAAATGAATATTTCATCGTATTCTTGTTTGAGAAGAAAAAAAATTTTTTGAGGAACAACAAGATTTTTCTTTGCAAATATTTCCTTTATTCAAAAAAAAGTTTAAAAAATATTTTCCTACATCAACTCCTGTGACTTCAAGATATCATGTTTTTTCAGATCAGATTTATTTTTATTTTTATTCTGAAGAAAGATATGTGTTTTCTGATTTTGTGAAAGAACTTAGGCAACTTTTAGATAAAAATATTTTTTTGTTTCAAGTTGGTGCTAGAGATATGGTAAAAATGTCGCCAGCTACAGATTGTATAGTTGGTTGTAATGGTATTCAACTTTGTTGTAAAAGTACTAGGCCATTACCAAGTATTGAGATAGAAAATATTATTTTACAAAATCTTGAATGAAGAGATATAGAAAAATTGAAATGAAGATGTGGTAAATTAAAATGTTGTTTGATGTATGAATTAGAACAATATTTGGATGAAAGTAAAAAGTTTCCTGCAAAATGATCTGAGGTATGTCTAAAAAATAATTGTGATACTTGTGGTTTTGTGACATCTTATAATATTATGACAAATGATGTTAATATAAGAACCAAAGATGGTTGATTTTTTAGAGTTCCCTTAAATATGGTATCAACTATTAAAAAATAATTTATTTACTTAAATTTTAACATGTTGAGAATTGTTGTTTTTATTTGGATTGTATTATTGATTATATTACTTTTTTACTTTTTTTGATTTATTGCGTATTTTGTTTTTAAAGATTTTTCTAAATATGTAATTATGTTTTGGAATAAACTTTCTAGTCAAAAGTTTTTAACTAAAATCAAAAATGAAATTATTCAAGAAAAAATAGTTAATTCATTTCAAGTACAAGATGATTATAAAGAATATCAGAAAGAAGAATCTTTTGAAAATGTATATGACAATAATGAAGAATCTTTAAATGATATTGTTGATAGAGAATTTTCAAAGAAAAAGAAAAAAATGATAGAAAGAATCGTTTATGAAGCATTGGTTTTTAGAAAAGAATGAAAATTTGAAGAATATGAAAAAAAAATTATAGAATGATTGGCTATTGATTCTAATGATAGAGATCTTAATAAATTATTAGCAGATTTTTATTTTAATCTTTGAAATTATAAAAAAGCTATTTCTTTATTAAAAAAAATTATTGAAATAGATCCCAAAGATCACAAAGCAATTTGGCAGATTTGAGAAATGTATTTGATTACATGAGATTTTGATACTGCTGAACTTCTTATAGATAAAGCTATATCAATCAATCAATCAAATCCAAAATATTATATTAGTATGGTGGAAGTTTTGTATAATACTGATAGAAAAAAAGAAGCTATTGAAATGATGGAAAAAGTTATAAAACTTAGACCAACAACTCCTTCTTATCTTTCAACATTGGCGGATCTTTATTTGGAATTACAAGATTTTTGATCAGCTAAAAAATATTATTTTAGAGTTTTGGAATATGAACCAGGAAATGAAAAAGCTAAACAAAAATTAAAAGAGTTATCTAATTAGATTTAATTTCTTAATTACTTTTTATGAAACCAGTATTAGTTGTTTTAGCAGCTTGAATGTGAAGTCGTTATTGATGATTAAAACAAATAGATCCTATCTGACCTAATAACGAGGTTATTATTGATTATTCTGTTTTTGATGCAATAAGAGTCTGATTTTCTAAAGTTGTTTTTATTATTCGTAAAGATATAGAAAAAGATTTTAAACAGACGTTTTGAGATAGATTTGAAAAATATTTACCAGTAGAATATGCCTATCAGGAACTTGATAAATTACCATCATGATTTTCTGTTCCAGAATGAAGAGTAAAACCTTGGGGAACATGACATGCATTATTAATGGCAAAAGAAATTATTAATTCTCCTTTTGTTGTTATTAATGCAGATGATTTTTATGGAAAAGATGCTTTTGTTAAAATTAACGATTTTTTTTCTCTTAATTCTGATTCTAATACATATGCTCTTGTTTGATATTATTTAAAAAATACTATATCTGAATTTGGTAGTGTAAATCGTGGAATTTGTAGTTCAGAAAATTGATTATTAATGGATATTATTGAAACTAAAAATATCTCTCAAAAAAATTGATCTTCTATTTGATTTGTTGATCAAAATAATAATTGGATTGAATTATTGCCAGATACATTGGTATCTATGAATTTTTTCTGATTTATGCCATCTTTTTTTGAATATTTGGAATTATGATTCCTACATTTTCTAGAAAAATATTGAAATGAACTTACCAGTGAATATTATATTCCTACTATTTTGGATGAATTGATACAATCAAAAAAAGTTATTTGTAAGGTATTATCTAATACTTCATCTTGGTTTTGAGTTACGTATCCTGAAGATAAACCATATGTGGTACAATCTATTAAAAAATTAATCCAATCGTGAGAATATCCAGAATATTTATGGATCTAATTGTTTAAAAAAATGTTAAAAAAATGTTAAAAATATAGGTTTAACCTATATTTTTTTAATAATCCCTTGAAAATCATTTGCAATATTTTATATATAACAGTAGTTATAAAAAATTTTTATTTATAATTTAATTTATATGGTTTCTCTTGAAGATATAAAACTTCCGCCTCACAATATTGATGCTGAAAAAGCTATTCTTTGTTGAATTCTTATGGATTCTGAATTATTGTATGTATGTGAGGGAATTGGATTAATTCCTGAAGATTTTTATCAAAAAGAACATTCGTTTATTTTTAGGGGTATAAAAACGCTTTGGGCAGCTCGTAAAACTATAGATGTTCTTACTTTATGAGATCAGCTTACCAAAGATGGTGTGTTGGATGTTATTTGATGAGCAGATTATCTTTATGAACTTTCCAGTTTTTTATTGAGTTCATCATCTGCTGATGAATATGCAAAAATAGTAAAAGAAAAATCTATTTTGAGAAATATTCTTAAAGTTTCACAAAAAATTATATGAGATGTCTATGAACAGAAAGAAACCTTTGATATTTTACAAACAATAGAAAAAAGAATTTTTGATCTTACTCAAAATACTGCATCAGATCAAGTTCATTCTATTAAAGAATTGTTGGATAGTAG
This sequence comes from uncultured Candidatus Peribacteria bacterium, assembly GCA_964586005.1. Taxonomy (GTDB): domain Bacteria; phylum Patescibacteriota; class Gracilibacteria; order Absconditabacterales; family Absconditicoccaceae; genus UBA5124. The sequence continues at coordinate 55,466 of CAZPFR010000002.1, forward strand.
AGTAGAGGACTATATGGATATTGTTGATAATCCAGAAAAAATTAATGATAAAAAAGTTATGTCGTGATATCATTATATGGATGAAATGATATGAGGATTTAAGCCATGAGAATTATTGATTTTAGCTGCTCGTCCGAGTATGGGTAAAACTGCCTTTGCGATAAATATATTAGAAAATAGTGCTATCAAACAGAAAAAATCAGTTGCTTTGTTTTCTTTGGAGATGTGAACAGAACAAATTATAGATAGAATATTATCTACAGCATCTGGTGTTTCTATGACAAAAATAACAAAATGAAGATTAGAATCTGAAGATTTTTCAAACATTTGAGAAGCTATGGAAATGCTTTCTTGAACAAAAATATTTATTGATGATAAGTGATCAACAACAATTCCTCAAATGAAATCTAAGATAAGAAGATTAAAAATCAAAGAATGATTGGATTTAGTTATTATTGATTATCTTCAATTAATGAGTGGCTCATCTACATGATATTCTGGTAATAGAGTTCAAGAAATTTCTGAAATTTCAAGATGATTGAAAGAATTAGCTAGAGAATTGGAAATTCCTATTTTAGCATTATCACAACTTTCAAGAGAAGTAGAAAAAAGAGTTGATAAAAAGCCACAACTTTCTGACTTAAGAGAATCAGGAGCTATTGAACAAGATGCAGATGCAGTAATGATGCTTCATAGAGAAGATTATTATGATCCTGATACTGACAAAAAAGGTCTTACGGATGTATGTATTAGAAAAAATAGAAATGGGCCGGTAGGTGAGGTAGAACTTATGTTTCATAAGGAAACTATGAAATTTGTTGAAACAGGTAAAGTTTGACACGGGGAATAATATAGTTTATCATTTATAATTCATAGTTTATGATGAAAAATTATTTAAAAAAATTCTTGATAGCTTGATTGTTATGCATATTTAGTTGCAGTGTTTTTTCACAAAACTCATTTGATCCGATGAATATTCCTACACTGACTTCTTATGTTAGTGATTTTTCACAGGTTCTTAGTCAATCTGATCTCTTGGCATTAAATGAAATTTGACAAAATTATGAAAATCAGACTACTAATCAGTTTGTGACTATTCTTTTTCCTCATAGAAATTGAAATGAGCTTTTTGATATCGGTATGAAATTGTTTAATGAGAATAAAATAGGTCAAGCGTGAAAAAATAATTGATTGTTGTTGCTTATTGCTACAGAAGAAAAAAAAATCAGAATTATTGTTTGATATGGATTGGAATGAAATTTGCCTGATGCTTTGTTGAAGCGTATAATAGAAGAAGATATTCGTCCTTTGGTAGATCAATGAGAGTTTGCTTGAGCTGTTCGTACTTTTTATCAAAGATGTATCGAAATATTAGGAGATGATTGATTAGGTTCTTCAAATGATAGTGTTTCATTTTCTTCAGAACAAAAAGAAGAATGACTTTGGATATTTGGTTTAATATTATGAGCTATTTTGGCATCTTTGATTAGACAGAAAAAGATCTCTAAATCTTTAAAAACAATTATTATTCCTTTGTTAATATTAATTATTGTTTCATTGATTATTTGGCTTGGTACTTTAATTATAGTTTGAATTGTTGCTGGATTGATTTTTTGATTTACTGGTTTTTTACCATGACGTGGTGGAAAATGATTTTGATGAGGGAGCTTTTGATGATTTAGTGGCGGTGGTTTTGGTGGAGGATGATGAAGTTCTGGTGGTGGATGAGCAGGTGATTAATTTTTATTTTTAAAATCTATAAAATTTGTTTTTTTGTATATAATCGCTTAATAATTTAAAAATCTGGTTGAAATTTTTGTTCTATTTGTTTATATTTATTTGTTTTTATTCTTTTATAAGATATGAAATGAAAAAGATTCGATTAATTATTGTTATTGTAATTGTGTTACTGGGACTTTGGATAATGGGAAAATATAATTGATTAGTTAGATGAGATGAATCAGTTAATACCGCTTGGTCTCAAGTAGAAAATGTTTATCAAAGAAGAGCTGATTTAATCCCTAATTTGGTGAATACAGTAAAATGAGCAGCTGCTCAGGAAAGTGGGGTTCTTGTTGCAGTAGTAGAAGCCAGAGCAAATGCAACAAAATCTAATATTGATATTAAGGATGCTCAAGCTTTGGCAGCATATCAAAAATCACAAGGTGAATTATCATCTGCACTTTGAAGATTATTAATGATTACTGAAAATTATCCACAATTACAATCTATTCAAGCGTTTCGTGATTTAACAGTTCAGCTTGAAGGTACAGAGAATAGAATTTCTGTAGAAAGAATGAATTATAATACTGTAGTTAAATCATTTAATATTATGTTACGTTCTTTTCCAACAAATATTATAGCTTGATTATTTTCATTTGAAAAAGCTAATTTATTTGAAGCAGAAGAATGAGCTGATCAAGCTCCAGAGGTTGTATTTTAATAATAATTATCATAAATAGTATAAAACCACCTTATGGTGGTTTTTTTGTTTGTCAATATTTATATCATTTCTTGTTTCTAAATGTGCTAACTATTGTATAGAGTAATTTAATAATGATTTCTTGTTTTTATTGTTTATAATATTATCAACAAGTCGTAAATAAAAAAAATAAAAAGATTGCCTGTTTATGAAACTAAAAATTATATACGTTTGTATCAAAACGTATAGCTCATAGGAAACTTACCCAAGTGAAATATGCGCATATACTTTTGGAATCGGCATTTGAATTATTGAGGCTATAAAGTTGGTAGTTTTTATTACTGGTTTTATATCCTCCATAGTATCTAAGGGGTGGCTGATTCCAGAAGTCCTCTGGATATCTGGTTATTACTAGATATCTTTTTTTTTAATAAAAAAATAAATATTTTTAATTTTGTCAACTAAAAAATTATCTATTTTGTCGTTTTTTTGCTTTTTTTATTAAACTCCTTTATAATTTTATTTGAATACTTATTTTATTATTAAATAGATTATTGTCATGAATTTGTTATCAAATGAAAATGATAAAAATAAAATTGATGATTTAGTTAATCCTAATCAGATTAAGGAATTATATGTAATAAACGAAGAATCTCTGGCTGGTAATTTTCAGAATGAATTATTTTCTGATAATATTAATGATCTTGTTTATGACAATGGTGATGTTATAAAAGAAAGTATTAAAAATCTATGATTCGATGCTAACAATGTTTCAGATATTTATAATGTTATTCCAAATTTGAATTATTTTATTGAATCTTTTGAATCGGAACTTAATAAAAATAATTCTTTATCAGATTTATTAAAAGAATATCTTTCTTTTGAAACAAATACTGCTAATTTATTTAATAAAGTTAATCCATTTAAAATTTATTGTAAGGATATATTAAAAGACAATGAAATAGCTACTACTTATATAAATAAATTATCTAGTTTGGAATCAGCGGTTCTTCTTAAAAAGAATAAATTTCTTGAATATTTTCAAAAAGCACTTGTTTCTTCTCAAAATACGCGTCTTTCTTCTCAATCTTTATTATACAATAATATGGTTTTATTATCAAATGATATTGCAAAAATACAAAACAATCCATCTTTATTTGAAGAATATCAGATTTCTTTTGATCAATTATTAAATGAAAAACAAAAATTAAAAAAATATTTAATTAAATTATTAGAAATAAAAGAACCAGCTATTTATAATAAAACAAATATAAAAGATTCATTGAAGAATAAATTTTGATTAGAAGAACCACTTTTGAATACTCTTAGTCAGCTTGTTTTTGATAGTTGTATAACTTCTAATACTGAATTTTCATTTAAAACTGTAGTTAAAAATACGTATGAAAAAATAAGTGATTTATTGGTTTTTTCTGATGATGCTATTTTTTGTGAAGAAAACAAAAAGATGAATCCTATTTATCAAAAGAAAATCAATAGTGTTATGAAATTATATTGAATCCAAAAGGACTATAATAAAGTCTTTAAATCTGATATTCAACATCTTTCATCTTCAGAAAAACTTCAATTAGCTTTTTCTTTATCTCAAATAAAATCTATAGAAGCATCTTCAATTTTTTCATCTATTACTCCTAATTGATCAATTCAAAAGGTTTTATCTCAATTTTCTTCTGTAGATGAATTTCAAAATTTTAAACAGAATAATCTAAATCCATTTTTAGAAAAAAATACGTTATCATTTTATAAAATGTTTAAAACTGATAATGATTTAGATATTTCTATGCTTCCTTTTATTGAAAATTTTGCAGTTTGAGAGAAAAAAGGTAGTACAACATGAATAGATTGAGAAACTAATAATTATTGAACTATATTTTTCAATTATAATGAATCAGATTCTTTGGAAGAAAATCTTTCTTATTCAAGAAAAATATTATGGACTCAAGATGCTCTCTCATTTGATTTAAAACCAATCTGATTTGAATGATTTGATTGATATTGAATTGATTATACATTTACTATTTGATGATATGTATTAAAGGCTTCACTTTCAGATTCTAAAACTTTAGTTTGGCATAATATTTCAGATTGTCCCTATAAAAATGCTATCAATATAAAATGATCTCAAATTACTATTGATTCAAATAAAATATGATATAGACCTGATATTTATTTTGAAACAAATTCCTTGAATAAGGATGAAGTATTAACTTTATTTATTACTAATGGTGTTGCTATAAAAGATAGTGAAAATATTGCATCCGATAGAAATGCCTTTTATTGAGAAAATTTTTTTGAATTATGAAAATGGCAGATTTCAGATTCATGAAAAAAACAATTAAAAGAATCTTTTAAAATTTTGGATTATTATACAAATAAAGATATTAGTTCTATTGATTATATACCCGTTAATATTTCGGCAGGAGCTGACTATGTAAAAGTATTGGATACCGAAAAATATATTTCAGATAAAAATGAAAATATTCGTACATTAATGGATCTTTTGCAAAAAAAAGGAATATTTTTATCTATGGATGGTGATAATAATTTAGTTACTCAATCATCTGAAAATATTGAAAATTTAAAAGATAACCAAATAAAAGAAATTAATAATTGGATATCTTATTTGATAAATAATAATATGACTGATATTTTTGATGATCAAAAAGATTTAATTATTTGTAGAATATTTTCGGCTATTATATATATTTTGGATAATTTTCCAGATAAATCTGATTTAAATATAATAAAATTATTAAAGTTTATCCCTGATAAATTTATTCAATGACAACAACCAGAAAATGGTTTGAATAAATGAAATTTGAAAGATAGATTTTTCCATCTTTATCTTTGAACTCCTAAAATAAGAGATATAACTTAATTATTCTTTTTAAGGCTGAAAATTTTCTTTTTCTTTTGCAAATACTGTAATAAAATAATTGCTTTTTTCTCAGTTTACTATTGCATATCCTACTCATAAGTGAGTATATTCTCATAATATATTTGCTCTATGTCATGGACTTCAAAGTCGTAAATCTATAGCTCTTTTGGGTGAGTTTCTGTTTAATGTTATTATATTTTCTCATCCTGTTTTTTTCTTTCCAGGTTTTTCAAATCTTTCTCATCGAATATCTTCAATTCTTTGTACAGGCATTCTTAATAATCAATCTATGTGGTCGTGACTATCTAATTTATGTCATTCAGGTCTATTTTCTTTTAAATATTTAGAATGATTGATAGCTGCTTTTTCTAAATCTTTATCATATTTTAATGGTGGTAGTCAATTTTCTTTTCTTATTTGATTAATATATATTAACATAGGTTTTTGATAATCTACAAGATCTATTATTCTTGTATTTATTTCAATATTTATTGTACTATCAATGTTTTCCATTATCTCTTTTTTTGTTGTTTGTATTGTATTTTGTGTATTACCCTCTAATGGTAATAACATTGTTGATAAACTTCAAATAATTAGAGCTTTTTTAATATTCATTTTAATAGATAATGAACTAAATATTTAAATATTTATAATTATATTAACACATATGTCAATACATATTTTGCTGTATTTAATTAAATATTTTATTATGTTTTTTGCTTTTATTTGATATTTTTATATAATGTGTTATACTACTGTTTTATATATTTTTTGTTATGACCAAAAAAGAGTATATTTTGAAAGTTTTAGATAAAGTTATTCCTTATCGACCTAAGGCATTTTCTTTGAAACAAAAAGTTTTGTCTCCAAATATTACTCAAGAATATATAGAGGATATATATCAAAAGTGTATTCGTGCTGTACATACTACATTTTTACATCAATTGAAAATTAAACAATCTACATTGAAAGGTAATCTGCAATATTTGCAAAAAAAAGAATTACTTTCCAAAGAATTAGATCAAAATGATATAGATAATTTTGAACAACTATTTTTAGATATAGGATAATTTTTTATGTAATATTATTTATAAAAGTCAAATAAATCTGATAAAATATTTTTTGTTTGTTTGCTTTTTTTTGGCTTTTTATTTATACTTAGTGTATATTTACTTACATTTTTATTATGACAAAAAAAGAGTATTTACTTAAACTTCTTGGTGCTTTGGAGTGAAAATGGCCAGTAGCTTCTTGATTAAAATTACTGATAGATAAGAACGTGTTGAATGATCAAGTAATAGATGCATTACAACATATTTTTTCTGAATCTATAAAACAAATTAATGATGTACAAATTCAAAAACTTCTTACTAAAGGTCAAGAATTTCTTAAAAGACTTCAAGAAAAAGAACTTAAAGAAAAAGAGGAAGAGGGGGATTTGGATATCTTATTAGAACAGCTTTTGGCTGATATTTAATTTTTAAATTATATGAATGACTAATCAAGAAATCAAAAACAATTTAATTATTACTGATAATAAGTTGAATAATGATGTATCTACATTGCTTGATAATTTAAAAACAATAGATAAAGAAGAAAATATTGCTAAAATAAAAGAAAAATTTGATACATCTCTTAATCCAGCTTTATTTAATAGTTTGATTGAGTGAATAAAAAATCTCAAAAAAGAAGATTTAACTTGATTGACTTCAGAAGATAGAGTAAAACTTTTACAATTTGTTGAATATTTGGAAAAATATAATCAGAAGTATTTAAAATCAGATACTTATGATTTTGATGATCTTCGTTTACATATTGCAGTTAATAATTATGATGTTTATAAAGAAACAAAAATATCTTTGAAAAATACTGAAGATAATTTACGTCAATTTCATGGTATTTATTTGGAAATATCTGGTATTTTGACTCAATATGCTTTTATAAAAGATTATAAACAATCTGGAAATCAAACTATTGATGCTCGTGATGAACAAATATTGCTGGATGAAGCAAAAAAACTTGATGTAAAAATATGATCTTTGTTGAAAAAATCACCTATTGAAATTAAATTAGATGATAATAAACCAACAATTTCAAAAGATTATTTTGAAACTTATTTTCCAAAAATAAAAGATAAATTATATGAAGAAATTGGAAATCAACAAACTTCTTTTAAAGATAAGACTATCGATTATCGCGAACAAAAACAACAAATAGATCAATGATTATCAGATCTTACAAAATTAGATCCACTTAGGTTTCCCAAAAATCAAGAAAATAATCTTGATTATTCTCAAATTAGAACAGCAACTAATGAATGGATTAATACAATAGATCAAAATATAAATACTTGATTAAAAATTTGAAAATCCGCAGTTCGTGAACAATTACATGATATAACATCTCAATTAAATACCGTACCAGATGATATGGTTTTGAATTTTGTGAGATCAAATCTTTTGCAAGCACAAGTTTTATTGAAACAAAATTCTTTTGCTCTTAATTGAAATAGTATCCCAAATTTATTGGATCAAGCATTAAATGATCCAAGACTTTCTACTAGTAGTGTTAATGCTGAAACTATGTCTAAAATCACTTGGAAAGATGCTTTGAAAGGGGATATTAATGGTAATTTTTTCTGAGATGATCCTAGATATGAGAAAGCATTTAATACGTTTTTTGATGAAATGTATGATAAACAAGTATTATTATCGCCTGTTACTGTAAACCAGTTTATTAAATCAAATACAGATCTTTGAAATTTTAAAGAGTTATTACAACGACAAATTGATAAACAATGAAAACTTGATAAAAAATGAGAAAAGATATATGTAGGAGAATATCAAATTTCTTTTATGTATGCTGATAAATTTACAAAATCTTCCAATGCAGAATTAGATAAATTTTTATATCTTGTACCTGAGCATACTAGGGTTATAAAACTTCAAAATGGTACGGATGAGGCTCATATTTTATTTGGTCCTGGTGATAGTTCTAAAATACTTGCAAAATGATTTGAAGAAAATTTATCTTCTGAAAAAATATGATTAGAAAATAATTTTGGTAAATTATTTGATAAAATTTCTGATACTTCATTATTAGTTGGTCCAAAACAATCAATACAAGATGATTATTTTTCTTTTATGTGAGATGTTAAAGATTTTGAAGGTAAATTGTATATAGAAGCT
>CAZPFR010000002.1:64071-77765 GCA_964586005.1 uncultured Candidatus Peribacteria bacterium
TTGATAATAATAAATCTGAATATATTTTACCTATTGTTGATTGATTGGTAAAAGATACATCAGCTAATGCAAAAAAAGCGTTAAATAATTATCTTACTTTGGTTAAACAAGATCCAAAATATTTATGAAAAGATCCAACAACAAAAATTGCTTTGGTTGATTTGCTTTTGACTTCTTGATCTTTGAATAGTATAACGGATAAAGATTCTATTGCAAAATTACTTCTTCAAAAACATTCTGCAATAAATCAACTTCAACAAAATCCTGAAACTACAAAAATTACTTTAGTAGAACAAGCTAAAAAATATATTTCTGTTATTTTTGAACATCCTATTTGAAAAATGATTCTTTGATTTTTGGATGATATTTTGTGAGGTAAAGGAGGATTGAAAAAATTATTATGATGAGAAGGTTCTTATTTTGCTCAAGAACTTGATAGACAATTTGCAAAAGAATATGGGCTTTCTAGACAACAGAAAAAGACGTTAGAATCTATTGATAATTATCTAAAATCAGATTCAAAACCAAATCCAAATAAACCTGATGGTACACCCAAAACAGCTGAAGAAATAAAAGAAGAAATTGGAAAAGAACCAATAAATATTCTTTCAGCAATCGACGAACCTCAGAAAAATCTTGATGTAAATGTTTTTCATGCGTATTTTCGTACATTAAAACCTTCTAATAATTATATTTATGATGATTTTTTCTCTGCTGATAATAATTGAAAACCTATTTTTAAAGAAAATATTGAGAGAGATAAATTAGCATCATTAATAACCGATATTATTAACTACCAACCAGAAGAATGAAAGACACCACAATCTCTTTTATCAATAGCTACTCAGACTAATTCTTTTATAAAAGCAAAGCAAGAAAAATCTTCTAGTTATTTTTGAGCTAAAGAAAATATTACACCGTATGATCCAGTTCTTTATTCTATGATGTATTTGATGGCATGATCAAAAGGACAGGGAAAATTTCATTATGTTGTTACAGAAAATCCAATAGAAAATCTGGAAAATAAAAAATCTGATTTTGATATCTTAAAAGATAATCTTCTTAGTAATATTAACACCATTAAAGATAATAAATATAATGATAAAGATATATCTCAATATAAAGTTGATTCAAATTCTAAATATCAAACTGATATTTTAACTAAAATGAAAAATATATTTACTACTAAACCAGAGAATGATAAAAAACCATCTTATTTTGAGCAAATTCTACAAGATAAAGGGAGTCTTACATTTATTCTTTGAGAAAAAAATATACATTTAAAAAATATGTTAACATTACTTTGATCAGAAAAGGATAGTGGTTTTTCTGTTGATCCAAAAATTATAGAAGCTATTTCTACACTAACAACTATTGAATCTGACGGAAAAATTTTAACACTTTCTTCTTCAGAGCAAAATAATAAATCTAAAATAACACTTTCTTTCGATAAAGATAAAACCCCTTCTTTAGAAATTAAACCTTCTTGGGGAGAAGCTCAACAACCTGAAGAACAAGAATCTTCTGCTTGAAATCAAAATCAAACAGAGTCTGTTCCAACTGAATCTAATGTATAATTTTCTTAAATTTTTCTTCAAATCCATCATAAAATTTTAGATCCCCACGTCATTATTTTTTTGTTTGCTAAAATTAGAGGAATTATTGTTCCAACTAATATACCTCAAACTACATCTGTTGGTCGATGAATTGCAGTTGCTATTCTAGATATACATGTTATTAAACTAAAAATAATGAGAATTATTCCAAAAATAATATATTTTTTATCTTTTTTTTGTATTCCTCGAAGTAAACTTGCTATAGCTATACTCATTGATACATTGGCGTGATCTGATGGAAAACTACTACTTGGTAAATAAGAATGGAGTATGCTTTCTGTTTTTTGATCAACTAATCATAGAACAATATTTGGTCTAGATTTTTCTACAAAAAATTGGATACCTATGTTTACTAGTATAGAAAACACTACATTTGCAAATATCCACATTGCAGCTATTTTGTATTCTATTTTTTTATATATTCGTCAGCAACAATATAAAATTAATAGATATATAGGGTAGGTAAATACAAAAATATCTGCTAAAATTGGTGTTAAATAGGTTAATGTTCCAGAAGAAAACATAAATTGATTTAATGTCATCAAAATATTAAGACCTCGTTGTGGTTCTATTAGATTCATTATTGGTATTTATAGTAATAAAAAATATTAATTTTTTTCTTTGTAAAATTTACAAATATCTTGTAATTTACATTCCGTACATTTTGGTTTGCGTGCAGTGCAATAATATCTTCAAAAGAGAATAATACTATGATGAGCTATTGGTTTGTATATTTTTGGTATTACTTTTTCAAGTAATTTTGACGTTTGTTCTGGTGTTTTAGTTGACACTATTCAAAGTCTATTACATACTCTGTGTACGTGGGTATCTACTGCAATAACAGGTAATTTAAATAGTACATGAGCTATAACTTTTGCTGTTTTTTCTCCTACTCAAGGTAATTTTTGTAGTCATTCAATGGTATTTGGAATAAAATATTTTACGCTTTCTTCTTCGTAAATTTTGTACTTTTTAATTCATAAATTATCTAGTTTTTTTTTATTTATTATAATATTTGACAATAAAAAAATATGTTTAGATTTTGTTTTATAGTAATTTATTGATGATATTGACTTTGTTAGTTTTTCTTTTCATAAATCTATTATGTTTTTAGGATTTTTTATTATTTTAAATAAATTTTTTGTTATTTTGTTTACTTGAATATCTGTTGTTTGTGCTGATAATATTACAGAAATTATTAATTGAAATGGGTTATTATATACTAATTCTGTTTCTGGATTTGGAAAAAGCTCTTTGTAATAATAAAAAATTGTTTTCATTGTAGACATTTGTAGACATCTTATTTTGATAAATTATAATTATGTATATATAGAAATACATCTATTTTTCTATTTTTTTATGTCAATATTAATATTAAATTATTCAGGAAGAGTAGGAATCGAACCTACGACACAAGAGTCGGAATCTTATATTTTACCACTAAACTATCTTCCTATATATTTTATATTCTATTTTTTTTGCTTCTATACATTGTTTTATCATAGATTCGTTTTTATTGAGATTTGATGTATTTGTCTTTATCTCTAAAAATACTATTTTTTCTAAATTTCAATGACTTAATCAGTCAAATACTAAATAATCAATTCCTTTTCATAAAAAAACAAGATCTTTGTAATGATACGGAAAATCTGGTAGTAGGGGAGCTATTTTTTCATTTACATGTCATAAAACAACATTACGAGATCTATTTACAGCATCTAAACGTTGATGTTTTATTTTTATAAAAAAATAAATTCTTGCTAAAAGATATCCTATTATTCATCATAATATAATTCAAATAATTATAAATATCTCTTTATCCATTTTTTTCCTATAAATAAAACTAATCTAACCTTATTTAATAACTTTTACTATAAAAAGCAAGTAAATATTGCTTATAAAAATCAGATTTGTTGTTATTATTGTTTTTGTGAATATACTTAATTAAAGTGAATTTTATTTCATTATATTGCTTTTTTATGACGAGTTTGGACTATAAGAAAAAATTAACTAAAGCCATCTTAGAATCAGATGTTGTCAAAATTTTTGATAATTTATTAACTGTTGCTGTCGAAGATGGTGCTTCAGATATTCACATTGAACCGTTGGAAAACTATTCTAGAATTAGAATTAGAATAGATTGAATTTTGACTGAGTTAATTCAATTTCCTAAAAATCTTCATGAAAGTATTATTTCTAAATTTAAAATTGAATCTGGTCAAATGAGACCTGATGAAAAAAGATTGCCTCAAGATGCAAGAGTTTCTAGTATAACACAAACAAATAAAGAAATTGATCTTCGTGCTAATACATTACCAACTGTTTGGTGAGAAAAATTAGTTATGCGTATTGTTGATAAATCAAAGAGTATTCCTCATTTGGATGCATTGTGAATTGATGGTTCTAATAAAGATATTATTTATAAACATTTAGTTTATCCTAATGGTATTATTTTGATGACAGGTCCTACTTGATCAGGTAAAACAACTACGTTGTATGCTTGTTTGGATTATATAAATAAACCAGAAGTTAATATTATTACGTATGAAGATCCTGTTGAAAATAAAATGATTTGATTAAATCAAGCTCAGGTTAGAACTGATATTTGATTTACATTTGCAAGTGGTTTGAGATGAGCACTAAGACAAGATCCTGATATTATTATGGTTTGAGAAATACGTGATAGAGAAACTTTGGATATGGCTATGGAAGCAGCAATGACGTGACATTTAGTATTTTCAACAATACATACTAATTCTTCTTCGGAAACGATTACTAGGGTTTTTAATTTAGGTGCTAAACCCTATATGCTTGCGTGAACCTTTAATCTTGTTATGGCTGAAAGACTTGTAAGAAAAGTGTGTTATAATTGTAAACAACCTGTATGCATTAAAAACACTCCTCAGCATCATTTTGCCGTAGATAGTTTTAAAAATATTATACCAGAATTATTGAAAAAAGAAATTATTAGTAGAAATATTTCTCAAGAACAACGAAATTCTTTTATAAATGACTGAATAATTATGAGATGAACTTGAAAAGATCCTAAAACTTGAGAAGTTTGTCCAGTTTGTAATTGATCATGATGTAAATCGAGAATCTGATTATTTGAAATGATGGATTATACAGATGATTTAAAAAATCTTATACTAAATAATAAATCTGCTTTTGAGGTTGAAGAATATGCTCTAAAATATGGTATGATTAATTTAGAAAGAGATGGTATTTTTAAAGTGATACAATGACATATATCTCTAGACGAAGTATATGATAATGTAAAAACAAAATCTGAATTAGAATAATATTTATATTTTTAAATAAATAATGGTATCTTTATCTGGTATTTTTCAAAGCTTATATACAAAATTAAATGCTCCAGGTTTAAAAAAGAAGACTAATTTTTTTAGATTATTAGCTTTGTCTCAAAAATCATGAATAGGTATTAGAGATGCTCTTATTTCTATATTAAAAACAGAGCGTCATAAAGGTTTATTTGTTATTATTAATGATATTATAGAGCAAGTAAACCAATGATTGAGTTTCTCTCTTTCACTAAAAAATCATAGGCCATTTTTTAAAGAAGAAGAGATAGCATTAATTCAGTCGGCAGAAGCTATTTGAAATTTACCTGATATTTTAGAAGAAATTTCTTTGGATCTTGAAGATGATGAAAGAATTAATCAAAGAATTAAAAAAGCTAGTACTTATCCAATTATTTTATTATTATTTTCTGCTGTTGCTGTTGTTGTACTTTTGATTTATGTTATTCCTATGATTGTGTGAATGTTTCCAGATGGAAATAATTTACCATCTATAACAGTTTTTATGCTAAAACTTTCTAATTTTGTTCAAAAATATTGGATGTTTATTTTTATAATTGTAATTTCTTTGTTTTTTTGATTTAAATTTCTTTATAAACGTGTATTATCTTTTAAAATTCTTGTAGATAAATTATTAATAGTGGTTCCTATTGTTTCTGATGTGGTGAAAACTTTTTATATGTATAGATATTCTAAATTACTTTCTCAGTTATATATTTGAGGTATAAGTCCTGTTGTTTCTTTGAGATTTATTTCAAATGCTTTTACTAATTTTCATTATAAGAAAAAAGTTATGGAAATTCAAAATGATATTAAATCATGATTTTGAATTGCTGAATCTATGGAATGATCTTCTCTTTTTGATCCTATTTTGATTCAAATAATTAGTATATGAGAAAATACGTGAGATATGTGATGAGTATTAAAAAAAATTGCTTCTTTTTATCGTGAATTACTCCAGAATAAGATAGATATTCTTTTATCTATGATAGAACCTATTTTTATGCTTTTTGTTGCAGTAATTATATGATTGATTGTTTGATCTGTGTTTCTTCCTATGGCTGATATGGTTAATAATATTCAGTAATTTATATATTTTTAATGAACAATGAAAAATATATTTGTTTTATTTATGTTAGTATTTGTTGGTTGTATATATGCTGATACTTCAGTTATAAGAGTTCAACAAATTATATATGATCCTAATATTGTTGAAAATAAACAAGAAACTGTTTTTTCTTTGTCTTTTTGATATGAAATGTATAGAACACATATGATTTTATCAAATTGAACAATAAAAAATAATATTATTGATAATTATTCAGATTTAATTTTTTCTATAAAAAATATTGTTTGATATAATATCATTGATATTTTAGAATTTCAAATCGATAGAAGGTGAGTGATGGAAAACTATCTTAATGATATCAATTTTTATTTATTAAAATCAGATCTTGCAATAGCTAATTTAAAAGAAGATATTTCTTTATTAAATACTAACAAAGATACTTGCTTAGCTCAAAAAAAAATATTAGAACAAGAATATACTGATTCTTTATATGATCCTTCTCAATATGAATTTCAACAACAAAAAATAGCTTCTATAAAACAAAATGCTCAATGTATTTCGGATAATGAAGTAGAATACTTTGTTAAAAATATGTACTTAAAAAAATTAAATGCTTATAATGAAATTCTTCTTATTAAACAAGAATATCTTGAAAAATATAAAGAAGATATAATTATAAACTTTCATCTTTTGAAAGATGATTTATTAGAACATTTGCTTCAAGTTAAACGTATATTAGAAAAATATGATTTATAAAACTTAGTTGAAGTTTATGTTAAAATTAGTATATGCTATGTGTTTATATATTATATTTTTTTATGGTAGCATTTTCTCTATTCTGAATTTCTGTTTATTGGTATGGAATATTCTATTTTTTGACATTTATTTTTTGATATATATTTTTTTATTTTCTAAAGAAATATTCTTTTCTAAAAAATTATGCTCCTTCTTTGTATAATTTTATAGCTAAACACCCTGAAGATCTTCTTTTATATGTTATTTTAGGAGTTTTGATTTGATGAAGATTAGGGCATATTTTTATTTATGATTTTTCTTATTATTTGGCTAATCCTTTACATATTTTCTTCGTTTGGGAGTGAGGTATGTCATTTATATGATGAATTATATGAGTATTGCTAATATTATTATTTGTGTCATATAAAAATAAATTTTCTTTTGTTGATTTTTTTGTTTTGGGTGATATTTTGGTTTTGCCTGCAACATTTGGTATTATGATATGAAGAATTGGAAATTTTTTAAATCAGGAATTGTATGGTCGTTTGGTTTATGATGTATTTCCGTCTTTATCATATCGTTTTATTGATTTTTTTTCATCTATTCATGTATTTCATGTATATGATAATATTGATAATTCTATTAGAATTAATACTAATTTTTTGTCTAGTTTCTTTGAATGATTCTTTTTGCTTGTAGTTACTTCTTTTATTTTATTTTCTTTTCTAAAAAATAAATTCTGGAAGCCCTGACTTATTTCACTCTTATTTTTGTTCTTATATTCATTGATAAGGTTTTTAATGGAATATTTAAGAGCTGATAGTCAGCTGGAATATATAGGTTTTTTTACTAAAAGTCAGTGGTTTTTTCTTATTTTTATTTTACTTTCCGTATGTTTGTTTCTTTCCCTTCGTAGACGTTATATAAAATAACTATATTTTTTTATTCATGACTTTATTTTTTCACTTATTGTTGGATTTATTGTTTGGCTTATTTTGTATAGTTTGTTTATTGCTGAGTGATGTTTATTATTTTTTAAAAAATTTTCAAGTATTTTTATATCTATTCTTTTTTCGTATTTTCTGAGTATTTTTTTGATTAATTCTTCGCTATATCATTTGTTTATTACTGATTGATTATAGAGTGTTTCGCATATTGCTAGTTCTAGGTTTGCTATTGGAAATGTAATATTATTTATTGAGATTTTTTTTGTAAATTCATAAAAAAAAGAAAATAAATTTTTTTTATTTGATCCATATGTTTTAAATAATATTTTTTTGTTTCCTGTAACTACTTCAGTAGCTTGTTTTGTTGGATTTACTATTAGTATTTCTTCGGGTATTTCAAAAGAAGAGAGGTATAATTCTAATGCTTTAATTCATCATATATATCGTTTTCATATGGTATATTCATTGCAATGTTTTTTTAGTATTTCTCGGTAAAATTTTTCGACAAGATCTTCTTCTTTTTGATTTTTATCGGGATCTTTTACAAAAAAAATATCTTTTTTAAGACTTTCTATGTATCATCTGTTTTTTAAATAATAAATGATTTTATATGTTTTTTGTTCAGAATATTCTGAATCTAGTATGTTTTTGATGATTTCTTTTATTTTTTTGATTTCAATTATTTTGTTTTTATATTTTCATATTTTTTTAACAACAATGTCGAAATATTTGTTTTTCATAATTTGCTTAATTACTTATAAAAACGTTTGTAAAATAATAATAATTTTTCTATAAAAATCAATATGATTTTTATAGAAAAATTCTAATGAACTTTCTATTGTAATTGTTTTAGAAAAAAATACAAGCTACTTACTTTTATATTATTTGATTTAGATGATAATTCAAAAGACACTTATAGATAATGATTCTCTCCAAAAAAGAACTGTATATTTGAAAAATGTAAAAGCAACATTTTCTCTTGCTGATAATAATTTATACGATATTGTTTTGGAGGTTAATTCTAATAAGTTTTTTTTGTCTGTCGAACAAATATCTAATCAAATTCAGCAATTTCAAATAATTTGTGTAAAATGATTTATAGAATTAAATAATAAACTTGTTATGCTTTTAAAGCAGCTAGTCTCTCATCTTTTTATAAGATTGGATTATGTTTAATTTTCTATACTATATGAAATGGAAGAATCTTCTTTGATTATTGAACAATATGCGAAAAATCCTTTATGTAATTTTGTTTTGAGTGACTATACGGTAAAACGTCATGAGGGTAATTTTATTTGCTGAGATGATATTACTGTTTATTTAAAAATAATTGATGATACTGTTGTTGATTATAGTTATGATTGAAATTGTTCTATAATAACTTTGGCAGCTGCTAGTTTTTTGTCTGAACTTATTATATGAGCTTCAATTAATAAAGTAATTAGTCGAACATATTTGACAATATCTTCAGCTTGATTTCATGTCTCGCCAAGGAGGAGGAGAGCATCGGTTATAGCTCTTTTGGCCACTAAAAATGCTATTTATCAATATTTATGACAAAATAGGGAAGATTCTTTTGATGATCTTATTGATGAATAGTTTTTTATAAAGACAAATATCGACAAAATGTCTTGAAAATGATAGACAAATGTTTATTTTTTACTCGCTTAGTTATCTATATGAAATATATTAAACAATCTGTTTTGTATATTCTTTTTGTGTGATTGTTTCTTTATATTACATCATATAATCTTCCTTGACTAGGTTTTTCTTTAATATCAGAATATTCTCAAGAATTTGTTATTTATTTTTTTCTAGCTCTTATATTCTGATTTATACATTTATTGTTTACGTTATTGTTAAAAATTCTTAATTTGATTATTCCTAAGTTGGCTTTTTTGATTTTTTCTTTGATTATTGATTTTGTTCTCTTATATGTTTTTGAACAATTTATTAATTATCTTGATATAGGTGTTTTTGTTCAACTTGGTAATGTTATTCAGGTGTTTATTTTAAGTCTTTGTCTTAGTTGTATTTGTTTTTTAGTTAAAAAAATATAAAAAAAATGAAAAAATGAAACACACTTTATCTTTGGTTTATTATTATTGTCTTTATTCTATTATGGATTCCTTATTTTCAGAATGTGTCATCTGATACTCCTGGAGTAATATCGTTTTTTTATAGTGAATGGACATTTCCTTGAATTTATCCATGGATTCTCTTTTTTTGAGTTTTGGAATGAGCTCTTATAGTTCTTTATCTAAAATCCGTAGTAGATGATTTAAGTAAAAAAGAACCTCAAAAATTTGATTTATAATTTTATTTTGTTTTGTGTTACTATGTCAAAAATGTATAATATAACTAGGGAATCTGCATCTCATATGCTTGGTATTTCTACAAGAACAATTGATAGATATATTAGAAGTTGAAAATTATCTTATAAAAAAGTTGCAAATAAAGTTTTATTAGAAAAATGAGAATTACTTTCTTTGAAAAAAGATTTTTCTGCTTTAAATCAAGAATTGCAAACAGAACTTGTTACACAATCTTCATCATCTTTAAGTAAGTCTAATCCTCAGTTAGAAGCTATGATAGATCAAAAATTAGAAAGATTTTTTCTTATTTTTAAAGAAAAGGAAAAAATAGTAGAAGAAAAAAATAAAATTATTTTTGTTTTACAACAAAGAGTTGGAGAATTAGAAACTAAACTTCAAAATATGGTTGCATTACCTGATTATACTAGAGAAAAACAAGAGGCTATTATTGAAAAACAAAAACTGGAAGAGAAAATTTCTCAGTTGAAAGTTTCTGTAAAAAATGAGAAAATTAAAAATCTTATTTTTATTGCATTAGCTTTTGTTTTCTTAATTGTTGCATCATTTCTATTTCTTAAATAAATTGTTTGACTTTTACTTTTAAATATTTATAAAAGACTTCGAAATCTTTATTTTCTAAGTCTTTTTTTTATGAAGATAGATTGGTTTGATTTTTGGTTGATTTTTTCTTGAGTATTATTGTTTATACTTATAATAACTTTGATTCTAAAGTTTTTTGATCGATTAAAATTTAAAAAAGAGCTTTCTTCGATCAAAAAGAATAATATTTCATCTATAATTCTTTGAAATGATAATGATGAGGATCTATCTTCTTTTAAGAAAGAACTTGAATTTTTGATGAAAGATATTTATATAACTAAATCTGATGACAAACTTACTTTAGATGATAGTCTTATCGATTTTGAGGAATCTTTAGATAGATTGTTGGATTGAAAAATTCTTGAGATTATAAAAGAAAAAGAAAATTTACTTATTCAAAAAGATGCAATTATTTCTTCTTTGGAGGGTAAACATCAAAAAATGATGAAAGATTTGCTTAATAAGGTAATCTTTATAATCAAAGAGAAGAATCTTCTTATTAAAGAAAAAGATATTTTGATAGAAAATTTTAAACGTGAAATTCCTAGTAATTTACCAGTTAATCTGGATTTTATTAAAAATGAATATGTAAAACAACAAAATGTTTCTCCTAATAATCATAATACTTCTGATTCTGACTTACTTAATGTTAATTATTTTTTGAAAAAATAAATTTAATTATTTCTTCTAATTCTTCTCTATGTTCTTTTAATAGCTTGTTTTTTAATCGTATTGAGAAGAAATGATGGCAAAAGTTAATTGTTTCTTCTAATCATTTTGATTTTATTCATAAATATGTTTCTATATCTCATTTTTTTAGGACAAATATGTTTTCCTTGTATAATTTATTTATATTTTCTAAAATGGAAGTATATTTGTTTGGATATAAATTTTTAACTGTATTTACTAGTCTTCAATAGTGACTGTCTATTTTATTGCGACTATGATAATAGGATTTACTTTGTTTATAATAAAAATTTAAATCTTGTTGTGTAATAAATCAATAATCAACGGAATTATCCCAATCTCATATGAAATAAGGTTCTAGTCAAAATTTTCTTAAAAATGTACTCCATTTTTTGTATGATCATTTCCCATTTATATTTATTATTTCATAATTTATTATTTTTTCTTTTCGTTCTGGTAGATTATGTAGATATTGTAAATAATATTCAAAAAAATAAGCATCTATTTCTCATTCTACCATAATAATCTTATCTACAAAAAATATTTTAGCAGCATTTTCAAATTTAAGAATCTGAATTAAACTAGATTCGTCTTCTCCAATTCTTTTGTCTGGAATTCTTATTTCTGTTTCTCAATTTTTTTTACTGAACCTATAAACATTTGTAATATTTTTTTCATCTATAAAAATAGGGGAGTAAGTCGATATTATACATTGAGTACCAATATTATTGTTTAATTTTTCTAGCATTTTTGTTAATCTTTTTTGCATTTGTGGATGAAAATGTAGTTCAGGTTCGTCAATTATTAATAGTCAATTTTTTAGATCATAACCATATATAGTAAGTAATATTATCAATAAAGACTGTTCTCAATTACTTATTCAATGAATATTTTGTTTTTGTCAAATGCTGTCTATGAAATAAAGTCAGACTTTTTCGTTTTCATATAAAATATTTAATTCCAAATCAAGATATTTTTTAATAGTTTTTTTTAGTGAAATAAAAAATAATGATTTTTTTAACTCTTCTTTTATTTTTTCTTTTCATTTTATGTCGTTTTTATCTATATTTTCTTTTTCAATTATTTCTTCTATAATACTATTTATTTTTTTTACACATAAAGCGTATCATGTTAAATTTACATGTCTATTATAATTTTTTTTGCTTATAAAGCCTTCTCGTAAATTATTTTCTATATTAATATCTTTGATATCTTGAAAATTTCTATTACTATGTAAATATCAAAATGTATTTTTTAATGGAGATAATTTGTTTCAACTTTCTGATTTTGTATTGTGTATCATTATTGCTATTTGAAATAGTTCTTGATATCTTATATATTCTAAAACAAAGTCTAATATTTTTGATTTTTGTTTGTTGTATATAATTACTGTTTGATCTTCTCTATTGATTTCAAATTGAAGATGTAGCGTTTGAGTTTTTTCTATGTCTTCTTTAGTATGGATTGGTATCTTGTATCATATTTGGGAATATGTTTCTATAATATCTGTAATTCTATTTCTATTTTCTTGGATAAATATCATGTTTTTTTTGTCGTTTGATGATATATGTAATTCTATTTCTATAGTGGAAGGTTTTTCTTCGTAAGAAAAATGAGGATTCATATTTTCTAATTTTCGTGTATTTTCTATTATAGATTCCTTAATGTTTTTTTGATTTTCTGTAAAAACAAAATCTTTTATTAATCAAACCTTAATTATTTGAGTTAAAATTCTTAGAAAATTTGTTTTTCATGATCAGTTTGGGCCTATAAGGATGTTTAATCAGCATTTCTTGTTTATATCAAAATTGATTTTATTTTTTTCTGAAAAATATTCTTGATAAGGGAAACTCAATATATTTGATATATTTACAGATATTAATTGCATACAATAGAGGAGTATTTAAATACTTAATTATACTATATTTTGTTCTAAAAAGCAAATTTTTGTCATTTTGGTTCAAAAAATAAAAAAATAGGGTAGTACTCCCCTGTTTTTGCTGTAGAGGAGTGGTTTTTTTGTTATTTTGAAAAAATATTTCGAAAACATTAATATTTTTTAGATTTTTAATGAAAATTTCTTTATACATATAGAAAAATATATAAATCTGAATTAATTATTTTATAGAATTTGTTTTACTTTTATGGTGTTCTTATGGTGTTTAAATTTGATTGTTTTTTTATTCTAGCTTAGATTTCCTTAACTTGATATGAAAATTTATCGAATTTGAATTATATTATCTGTTGTAATTAATATTTTTTATTATCTTTTTAGCTTTTATGGAAAATATTAAATCTCCAAAGAAAAAAAATTATATTTTTTTTATTCTTATATTTTTATTTATTTGTTTGTAGTAATTTTATTATGAAATTAATATAGAAAAATAAATTCTTAATCGAAGTAT
>CAZPFR010000003.1:0-23181 GCA_964586005.1 uncultured Candidatus Peribacteria bacterium
AAAACTTTGGATAATGGAAATTCCACATATCTTATTTGAATTGTACCACAAAAAATTAATTCTTACGTAGAAATTAAAAAACAACAGACATGAAAACTAAAATGAGAAGTAACTAAAACAGTAAAAGATTTTCAAAAAACATGGATTGCTCAACAATTTATTTCTTATTATACCCAGAAAACATACGTAGTTAGATAAAAAATCTCTTGATTATAGCTAAGAAAAAAGATATCTATAAAAAGATTTAGATTTAAACTTATTACCTATGAACTTACGCCAAGACTTAGAAACTCGCGGGTTTCTCAACCAATTTACAGACGAAAAACTTTTTGATCTTTATACTAAAGGAGGACAATCTTTTTATATTGGATTTGATCCATCTGCAGATTCTTTGCAATTAGGAAATATGTGTGGAATTATGGCAGCAGTACATCTCATGAAATACGGAAATAAATGTTATTTTTTGGTTGGAGGCGCTACAGGTATGATCGGTGATCCCAGCGGAAAAGATGCCGAGAGAAACTTCCTTACAGAAGAAAAACTCCGTTCCAATGAATCAATAATTTACAATCAATTCAAGACATTTTTGGCTCGTCTTAAAGATGAATTTGGAGTAAATTTTGAGTTTGAAATGGTAAATAATTATGATTTTTATAAGGATATGAACTATCTCCAGTTTCTTGGGGAAGTAGGAAAATATATTACCGTAAATTATATGTCAGCCAAAGAGTCAGTTAAAAAAAGACTTACTGATCCAGATAAATCTATTTCTTACGCTGAATTTAGTTATATGTTGATCCAAGGATATGATTTTTGCAAGTTATATCAGGACAAGTGAGTTAAACTCCAACTTTGATGATCAGATCAACGATGAAATGTGACAACAGGTATCGAAATTACAAGAAAAAAGTTAGATGCAGAAGTTTTTGGTCTTACTATTCCTTTGATTACAGATTCTACAGGAAAGAAATTTGGAAAATCTGAAGGGAATGCTATTTGGCTTGATCCATCCAAAAATAGTCCATATTTTGTATACCAATATTTTATGAATACAACAGATCAGGACGTAGAAAAATATCTCAAAGTTCTTACTCTTTTGGATTTTGAAACGATAGCAGAAATTGTTGCCAAACACAATGAAAATCCATGAACTAGATATGGACAAAAACGTCTCGCTGCAGAAGTGGTTGCCGTAATTTTCGGAAAAGACGCGGTTGCTCAGGCAGAAAAGATTAGTGAAGTATTATTTGGAACCGATAATAAAATGGAAATTATCACATCAATGAATTCTGGTGAGATTGATGCACTAATTAATGAAGTGGGATCAATTTCAGCTCCAGAAGAACTTAAAATTCTTGATCTCTTTACTCAATCCTGACTTACCGCTTCCAATGGAGAAGCAAAAAAAATGATGCAAACAGGATCTCTCTTTGTCAATGAAATCAAAGCTGAGGATCCCCAAAGAATCTTTTCAAATCTAGACTTCGTAAACGGAATTCTCCTCCTCAGAAAAGGTAAAAAGAGCTTTAAAATAGTAAAAAAATAAATGCGATTTCTTCCGCCATTCCTTTTTAATCTTACAGGTATCATAGATACTTTTTTGGTAAAATTTTTTGGTAAGGAGGAAGATGAATGAATGCTTCATGATGGAATAGGAACACTAATGATTATTGGATGATGTGTTGCAGGATTAATTGCGATTAGTTTTTTACCACGAGTATATACCCACGCATTTTCTCTTTCAGTCAAGGCGCTTATTTTTCTTCTAGTGGGATGAATTTCATATGGAATAGCAGCCTTTCCTTATTTTAAAGCTCTCAATCATGAACAAATAGAAAATATTTCTCCTATGTATCAGATAATACCTTTCTTTACCTATATTCTTGGAGTAGTTTTTCTTAGAGAAATTGTTTCTCGGCAAATATTACTCTGTATTATTGGGGTAATAATACTTACATCTCTTTTTTACTTTAATTTTTCAACGTTTCGTCTCAATAAAAAAGCTCTCTTATTAACATCATTATCAGCATTACTTTATTCAATATCATTTATTTTTTTCAAAGTAGGAGGTTTAGCTGAAGGAAATTTCTTGGTTGCTTTATTTTGGGAACATATAGGTGTTTTTTTGGTAGGTTTCTACTTCTTCTTGTCTAATCGTACAAGAAACTCCACACGAATATTTTTAAAAACTTCATGACGAAAATTTAGTATTCTGAATCTTTTTAATGAATTGTTTTTTATTGTGGGAATAATATTATTAAATTACTTAAGTTTTTCTCATTATGTGGTTATAGTATGAATATTGTCCAATGGTATTCAACCTATGTTAGCTTTTCCTATGAAATATATCGCTCATCGTCTAAAACCTCAACGATATGACCGAAATTATACTCGCAAACAAATTCTTACTAAAGCAGTTCTTATTATAGTATTATTTGCTGCGGTAGGATATATTTCTCTCCATATTAAATAAATTATATATTAACAATGTAGATTATGAAACGAGCCACTTTAGTACTCTTATTTAATTCAAAAAAACAAATTCTTTTGTGAATGAAGAAAAGATGATTTTGAATGGGTAAATGGAATGGCTTTGGAGGTAAACCAAACTGAGAAGAAAGTACAGATCAAACTGCATCTAGAGAATTATATGAAGAATCAGGTATAGTGCTTCCATTTGAATTATTACAATCACATTGATTACTTCATTTCTTTTTTGAATGAAATTCAGATCGAGATCAAGATGTGTATGTATTTAGTGCAAAATATGATGGGGATTTTAAAGAAACAGATGAGATGCTCCCTAAACGACGAGACTTAGATAAAATCCCTTACGATCAAATGCGAGAAGACGATAAATATCGACTTCCAAAATTGATTGCATGAGAATCATTTGATATCTCATTCCATTTTGATAAAAGTGGAAAGCTCAAAAGTTAATTTTAAATTATAAAAAATCATTATGAAAAAACCATTATTGATTACTATAGCATTAGGTGCTATTGTTTTAGCAGGTTGTTCAAATTCACCCGCAACAGACAAAAATTTAGATAATTTTGCAAAATGTCTTACAGAAAAAGGAGCAATGATTTATACTTCAGAAACTTGTAGTCATTGTCAAAACCAAAAAAAGCTCTTTGGAGATAGTTGGCAGTACATAAAAAATGTAGAGTGTAATAAAAACCCTCAAGTTTGTTCAGATGCTGGAATTCAAGGAGTCCCTAATTGGGTAGTAAACGGAGAAGATCTTCTATGAGAACAAACATTGGAAATATTAGCAGAAAAATCAGGTTGTGAGTTATAAAATAATAAAAAAGCTTATCCGATTGAGATAAGTTTTTTTATAAATAAAGATATATATTTACTACTACGAAGTAGGTATTATAATGAGAAATAAAAAATCAAAAAATTATTTTAAAATTTAGTTTCACTTGAATTACATAGGAAAAACAATAAAAGTCTAGACGATCGACCATGTAAAGGTCAGAATTTTTTTATTTTATATGTGCAGAAGATGAAGATTAGTAAAAAATGGATATTTTTGTGACTCTTCCTTATTTCCTTATTTTTGGTATTTTTTGTAGGAAGAACAACAGATCCTTTGACAGGAAAAAGAACATTATCCTTTACTACAAAAGGAATACAGTATTTTAGAAAATGACTTGATGTATCTGGTTGAACTAAATTGGTATATAAAATTGGATACGAGAAATATGAACAAATTTATACAAATCCTGCAGAATTGACTGCAGTAAAGAAAACTATAGAAGATATTATTTTGAAAAATATCGACAAAAGAATTTCTAAATTAGGAGTAAGTGATTATAAATCCTATGTTCAAAAATTAGATGATCAGAATTATATTGTTGTAGAAATATGAGGTATTGCAGATCTAGATCAAGCTAAAGAAATAATTGGTAAAACATTGGAATTAGAATTTAAATTGGAAAATACCCAAGAAATAACTCCAGAAACATTACTAGTAAGAAAGAATATTGCTCAAAAAATATTAGACGATAGTAAAAAGAATCCAGATTTGATGACTAAATTTGTTGAATGAAGGGCTTCTGAAAATATTTTTATAGAAGCATATTCTGGAACTATTGATGAACTTCCATCTATCTACAAAGTAAATCAACAAACATTAGATAAAATGAATAAAAACGAATTTTCTCCATTGTTTGACGGATTGTATACAACAGTAACAACAGAAGATGCTTTGTGAAACAAAACGTGAGTTGATTTGAAATGATATACATTTTTCCGTTTATTAGATACGTCTACAAGGACAACAGGAGATAAACAAGAAAAAATTTATAATGTTATGGGTGTTTTTGTTCAAAACAAAGCTTCATGGAAACAGGCTATCGATGATAACGGAAATGTATTAAATGGAGCATATTTTAGATTTGCTAATACGACAATTTCACAAGTAGGAGAACCTGTAGTAGCTATTAGTTTTGATGATAAATGAAAGGAAATTTTCTGTAATTTGACAGAGAAAAATATAGGAAGTCCTATGGCAATATTTATTTGAGGACAACTGTTGACATCACCGGTTATTCAAACAAAAATTTGCGGTGGTTCTGCTCAAATTGATGGTTCTTTTACAACTGAATCAGCCAAAGAATTAGCAACAAATCTAAATGATTGAGCAATGCCAGCACAGTTGATATTAATGCAAGAAGAAAAAATTGCACCAACATTGGGTAGTAATGCTCTCAACTGAGCAATGATAGCATGAATTATAGGAACCATAGCAATCGCAATAATGATGTTTGTTATCTATGGATTCAAAAAAATGGTACTTACATTAATAACATTACTAGTTTTCTTTGTTATCTTAGCTGGGTTTATAAAAATAACTGATTATGCTCTTTCTCTCAGTGGAATAGCTGCAGTAATTCTTTCTATAGGTATGGCTGTAGATGCTAATATCTTGATTTATGAGAGACTAAAAGAAGAACTGGCAAGTAAAAAATCTATTGAATGATCTATAGATAGCGCAAAAGAAAGAAGTTGGCCCGCAATTAGAGATGGACAATTAAGTACAGGATTGATCGCTTTCATTCTCTTTACGGTTGGAACAAATATGTTTAAATGATTCTGATTTATGATATTGGTTACAATGACTTTGACGTTGGTTGTAAATGTTCCATTAACACAAATTCTTCTTCATCAATTTTTTGATAAAAAAAATAAACAATAAGAATCTGATTTTATATTATAAGTAAAAAGTATGGCTACAAAATTAGACGTATCAGACGTTAAAAAATGATCAATATTGGAAATTAATTGAGAGTTATTTAGAATTATTGATGTTTCCTTTATGCAATGTCAACAAAGACAAGGAAATTATACACTCAAAATGAAAAACTTAGTAACAGGTGGGGTGCAGAATACTCCATTTAGATCTGGTACAACATTAGATAAGGCTGATGTTATAACAAAAAACGCAGTATATCTATATAATTCAGGAGATACCTATTCATTTATGGAAAATGATAGTGGGGAAATGCACGATCTTAATAAAGATTCTATAGAAGAAGTAGTTCCTTACCTCAAAGATAATATGGATCTCTATTTGATGGTATACAAGGGAAATGTACTCAATGTTATCCTCCCTGCAACAGTTAGTTATACTATTGCTTCCACAGTACCTGGAGTAAAATGAGATAGAGCTCAAGCTGGAAAAAAACCAGCAACACTGGAAACTTGATTAGAAATAATGATACCTTTACACAAAAATGAAGGAGATGAAGTAGTTGTAAATACAGAAACAGGAGAAACCGTATAAATCCAAAATTGATCAACAAGAAATCTTCCAAAGACAGGAAGATTTTTTTTAATAAATAAAAATCTCTTGAAATTTTTACTTTTTTTTTTATAAATAGCACGTAGATAAATTATGTGATATTATTTTATTTTTTATTATTCTAGAGGATGGTAAACAATGCACAACTTATTCCATTAGAAGACCACATTTTGGTGGAAGCAATCGAAGAAGAGAACAAAACAAAATCAGGAATAATTCTCCCTGACACAAAAGAAAAACCAAGTAAAGGAAAGGTCGTTGCTGTAGGTAATGGAAAAATTCTTGATAATGGAACCAGAGCTCCTATTGATGTAAAAATAGGAGATATCGTTTATTTTACTAAATATTCTCCAGACGAATTGGATGTAGAGGGAACAAAATACTTAGTAATAAAACAAAGTTCACTTTTGGCTAAACAAAGTTAGTTTTAGTTTATTAACTTTTATATGAAAAAAACAAAAGTTTTATCTTTAATTAGACCTAAAAATAAAGAACTTGATATAAAAACAATGAAGTTTATGCTTTCAACTATTATCAATCAAGTTCAATCTACAAATCTTTATACTGAAGATCAAGGAATACTAGCAGATTATAATCAACTGCAGTATGCAATAAACACAATACATACCTATCTTTATGATAAAAATAATTCTAATCTAACAGAAAAAGATGCCCAAATTATGGCAGCTTATCTTGTTGAAAAGACAAAACAATTAAAAAGTGTTATTGATAAAATTGCTATTACAAATAATAAATAAAATTCAGATTTTAAATTTTAATCAAATTACTCATGGCAAAAACAATACATTATGGCGACGAGGCTCGCAAAAATATGTTTCAAGGGATTGAAATGGTAGCAAATGCTGTAAAAGTAACTATGTGACCAAAAGGAAGAAATGTAATTTTAGAAAAATCATACGGATCTCCAACAGTAACAAACGATGGAGTAACTGTAGCCAAAGAAATAGAACTTGAAGATAAAACAAATAATATAGGTGCTTCTATGATCAAAGAAGCAGCTGAAAAAACTAATAAAGAAGCTGGAGATGGAACTACTACAACAGTTGTTCTTGCTCATGCAATGTCAAAAGAAGGGCTAAGATATATTAGATCAGGGGTAAATCCTTTTGCTCTTGGTAGAGGTCTTCACAAAGCAGTAGCAAAATTAATTGAAGAGCTTCAGGAAAAATCAAAACCAATAAAGAATAAAGAAGAAATTAAACAAGTTGCAACTATTTCTGCTCAAGATGAAGAAGTAGGAAGTTTAATTGCAGAAGTAATGGAAGAAATAGGAAATGATGGTACAATAACTGTTGAAGAGTGAAAATCTATAGGTCTTACAAAAGAAATCAAAACAGGAATGCAATTTGATCAAGGATATCTCTCTCCTTATTTCGTTTCTGATCCACAAAGGATGGAAGCTATTATCGAAAAACCTTATATCTTGGTTACAGATAAAAAAATATCTTCTCTCAAAGATATTCTCCAATTATTGGAAAGTGTAGCTATGAGTGGTAAAAAAGAAATGGTGATTATAGCCGAAGATATAGAAGGAGAAGCTTTAGCATCTCTTGTACTGAATAAAATTAGAGGAATGTTGAATGTTCTTGCTATCAAAGCTCCAGGATTTGGAGATCGCAAAAAAGAAATGCTCAAAGATATCGCCACTGTTACTTGATCTACATTGATTACAGAAGAACTTTGACTAAAATTAGAAGATGCGACTATTGATATGCTTGGTAAAGCTGACAAGGTAATCTCTACAAAAGATAATACAGTAATTGTAGATGGAAAAGGAGAAGCAAATACTATACAAGAAAGAGCAGATACCATTAGAGCACAACTTGCAAATACTACATCAGAATACGACAAAGAGAAACTTGCCGAGAGATTAGCAAAACTTGTTGGCGGAGTTGCGGTGATCAAAGTTGGAGCTGCTACTGAGATGGAAATGAAAAATAAAAAATACAAGATCGAAGATGCTCTTAATGCAACGAGAGCAGCGGTTCAAGAAGGTATCGTTGCTGGTTGAGGAGTAGCTTTGCTTAAAGTTGCAAAAGTACTAGATACGCTCTCTTTTGAAGATGAAGATGAAAATATTGCTGTTGAAATAGTAAAAAATGCAATTCAATATCCAGTTATTCAAATAGCAAACAATGCATGATACAAATGAGATCGAGTAGTTGAAAAAATCAAAGAAGAATCTGATTTTAATTATGGATTTGATGCAAAGACAGGAGAATTTAAAGATCTTGTACAAACTGGAATAATAGATCCTGCAAAAGTAATCAGAGTTGCATTGGAAAATGCAGTTTCTACTGCAGCGATGTTTCTTACAACAGATGCAGTTATTGTAGAATCTCCAAAAGATGAATCTTGTTGCAAAGCATGATGACATGCTCCAGCAGGAATGGGATGAATGTGAGGAATGGATATGTACTAACAGAAAAAATTAAAATAAGTAAGAAGGTCTCCAATTATTGGGGATCTTTTTATTTAAGGTCTATAATAATCTTTTTAGAACTTCAATTAATAAACGTAGGCTTAAATAGTACTTTTTTATTTAAAGGAGATAATAATTGCTTGTAATCTTCTGTTTTTCTTATTGTTTTTATATATTCTGTTGATAAAATACCCTTTATTCACTCTAAAACGATAATTTTTTTGGAATAATCAAGTTTTGCAGTAAATCATAAAGTATAAAATTCATTTATAAGAGCGGTAAGACTAGTTTTTTCTTTTTCAGAAAGTTTTTTAGTAATTTTAGTAAAATTTTCTTTATCTTCTTGAGAAAGTGTTTCCAAAAAAGAAGTGTTTTGAATTGAGAGATTAGAATTTAGATTAGAATCATTTTTGTCAATATTTGTAGATTCTCATACAAGTTTATTAATTTTTTCTCCATTTTGTTCCGCTGTTTTAATGGTATCTACTGATGCGTTTTTTTGAGAAATAGAATCTGTAACAATAGGTGTAACATCAACAGCAGGATCACTAGCACTAGTTTCTTCAATATTCTTTGTAGCATAATCTATTCCTCAAGAAAGTCCTCATTCAATTATAGCATTATCTGTTGTAGAAATTTTTTCAGTCAAAAGAACTTTCTTTAAGTCATTTACTGAAACTAAATATTTTTTTCATTCAATTTCTACTTCTTGATCGGGAAGTAATTGAGAAAAATTATCAAAATCTATACTAATTTCTTCTCAATTGATAGTATAAATTATTTTTACTTTATTAGAATTCTCAAAATCAAAATCTCAACCAAAGGTTTCCTCTTTAAAAAGTAAATTATCTCTATAAGATAAAAAATTTTGTATTACATCAACCGAATTTCTAATAACATTTATTTTTTGTTTTCACTCTACAAGATTCCTGCTTTTATGAACAATATATTCTTTAGAATCAGATTGAGGATTATTATACTCTTTATCAAAAATAATAGGTACTATTATTGTATCTGCAACTGTAATATTGGCAATAATTGTATCTTTTTCGTATTTTACAGAAGATAGAATAAGTGGTTTATTTTCATTTCAAACGAATACAAATTTATTACGCAAAAGTTCCAATAATTCTGCTTCATTAAGTTTTTTCTCTTTAGTAGTGATATCTATTTTTTTCTCATTTCATTTTTCTGGTATTTTTTTCTCTATTGATTGATTTTTTTCTCTTTTTGTAGGAACTGTAGTAGTTTTAGTATTTTCATTGCTGTCACTCTTTCCAATATTTTTTAAATTATTAACAGTAGTTCCTATTTTAGTATCTATGGGACTAGTTTCATTATTTTGTGCTCAAGAATTAGCCCCAACAGTAGCTATACCTTTTGTGTTCCGATTTCCAATATTTTTTAAATTAGCAATCATAGTTCCTATTTTATTATCTATGGGACTAGTTTCATTATTTTGTATTAAAAAATTAGTACCAACAGTAGCTCAAAGTTTTTTCAAAATTCTAGTTATTGTCTCTTTTCCAGCCCATCAATCATTTTTGATGAGATCTTTAGGATTATCTTTATTCCATTTTTCTTGGAATGCTTTTACAGCTGTTCGTGTTTTACTATTTGAATAGGTTTTCGATTCTTTGTCGGATTTGTTCATATACATACCATCAATATTTCATAGATCGTATCATAAACTTTTCAATGCAATCTGGACAGTTATAGTGAGTCAAGATCACATATCATTAATTACTTGATTATAAGATTCTCATTTTTCAAATCTTCATTTGGCACTTTCCAAAACATGAATAACATGATCCATAGTTAATTCATTTTCAATAGAAGAAAATATTTTATCCTTAAGATTATTTAAATCAGAATTACTTTGTTCGTAAACCTTAACAATTTGTTCCTTTATCCAAGACTTATTATCAATACTATTGTGGATATCAATATTCTTATTTTGTAAAGATTCTACCATTTGATAAATAATAAAAATAAAATCAGATTCTTATATTAATTTTGTTGAGGAGTTTGTTGAGGTACCTCTGGTGGTGTTTGTGGTGGTAGATATTCTTCATCATTGTCCTCTTGTTCTTCTCTTTCTTGTTTTAGTTTTGCCTTGATAGCAAAAACAACAACCAATCAGATAAATCATACAATCACAATTCCCAAAATAATAAAGATTGTTTTAAGTCGATTTTTGGATTGAGTTCCTTTTTCCAAAGGGACACCATCGGGTACGGATTTTATTGTATCCGTACTACAAAAAGAGCTTGGTATATTGTAAAGATTCATAATAACACAAATATTTGGCATCACAATTTGTTCCATGTCTATTTTATCTATTTGATTAGATGTTGGATTTTTTCATTCGGGAGCAACTTGTTTGTTTATAGTATCAACTATTTTTTGGAGGATTTCTTTTCTCTTATCTTGTTGACTGATATTTAATTTTGGATCTCCTACAACAGTTTCAAATTCTTTGAAAAGATTATCAACATCTATAGCAAGATTTGTTGGTAATATCGAAAGAATATCTTGTTTTGCTATACCATAGGTTCATAATCATTCAGCTGCTGCGGTTGATCTATTAGAAAGCTCAAGAAATATTTTTTTTAACATATCATCTTGTTGCGGATTTAATTTGATATTGTTTTTGGTATAATAATCCTTCAAAGAGACTACATTTGCTAAAGTCGTATTTTGATCAGATATGTTATCTCTAAGTCATTTAAGCGTATCTCTAAAAATTTTGTTTGTTCCGGTAAACCATTCAGGTGATTGTAATTCTCATAGTAAGGCAGTTATTTGATCATAAACTTTTTT
Organism: uncultured Candidatus Peribacteria bacterium; assembly: GCA_964586005.1. Classification (GTDB taxonomy): domain Bacteria; phylum Patescibacteriota; class Gracilibacteria; order Absconditabacterales; family Absconditicoccaceae; genus UBA5124. The sequence goes on from CAZPFR010000003.1 coordinate 11,082, forward strand.
GTTTTCTGGACTTAATGCTACTTCAAAATCAATAAATCCTACATTAAAATTTTGAGTAATTAATTTACCATTTCTATCCGTATAATAAAGTCTTCAAGATATACTATCATATTGAGGTTCGTATTTTTTTAAATATAATTGATTACATTGAAAATCAGCATCATCAGCTGGATTACCATTACTATTTCCATCTTCGGTAATATTGCTATCTATAAAACAAGACCCTAAATTTTCATTATGTTTTACATAAAATAATATAGTATTATCCAGATTATTACCTACAAAAAGATCTATCGTATTATCAGTAATTGTAGATTCTGGTATAGATAAAAATTCAAAATCTTTGCTATTATCTGATTCTTCAATAGTAATTGCTAGTCTTTGTTTTGCTTCATTTGCATATTCATCTACTAGATCAATAGATGCAAAATATCTTCCAGCAGCAGGATATACATAATCAAAAGCTACTCAAGTAGTAATCATATTTCCGTCCGAACATTTTTTTACATCAGCACAAATTTCTTTTTTTGAAATATTTCATAGACTAACATCTCTAAAAATAGCCAAATTTCATGCAGTATTATAAAGTAATCTTGGTTTGAGACCATTTCTTACAACAATAGTTCATCATTGGGAAACTCACCTATATCATCTATATAAAACAGAAGCTCTTGGTTTAAATCAGTTAGTATCACTTGGTTTCTTGTAAGCATAATTAACACGATCTTTTTTGGTAACAAGATCCCATGTTCAATCTCCATCAAAATCATAATAAATTGTTCTCTCTTTGATAAAATCAGCTCTATCAGAAATTATCTTTGATACAACCTCAAACGTTACGTCTTCACCAACTTCAGTAGAAGATACATTCATTCTGAGTGTTACCAATGGTACATCTGGTCTGGCTGTATCTGGAGGAAAAAATACCAAAGGTCAATTACCAATGATTTCTTGACTAGATTTTTTTCCTTCATCATTATCATACATAATTACACCAAATGAATATTCTCCCGGAATCTTAGGCAAAGAAAAAAATGCATAAGGAATATCACCCGGGGTAATTTTTGTTTCTATATATCTACTTGGGTCATCTTTGAGATAATAAAATCGTTTAAAATACGAAATAAATCCGTCAGAATCAATAGTATTAGTGGCAGAAACTTTTACGATAAGCGGATCAAAATCATTATTAAAAATATCTCTTATTTGATTTTCATTAAATCCAACCCCAATTTCATTTCCATACTGAGGAAAGAAAAGAACTATATTATCAAGTTTCGGCAACGCGTTTACAACTTTAAACCAGATTCTTATTGTATTGTTTTTTCAAATAGCAGTATCTTCAGCAGTAAGATCTATATAATTACATCATAATTCATCAAATTTGTATAAAAATGTAGTTTGTTTATAAATTTCTTTGTTTTTTGGTTGAAAATAATATTGTAAATCTGTTTTTGTTCCTTTGGTATTAACAGACAACAAAGGATTTATTGTTATTTCTTGGTATCTATCAATTTGATAGGCTGGATATTCTTTTGTTCCATCAGCTTCAGATGCTCAACATACTTCATTTTGTGTCAAAATAACACTTGCTTTATCAAACACTTCATAAGCAGCTATTGGATAATCTTTTTCTCAAATAAAAATAGATTTAGTTATTTCATTGTATGTTTCATTGTTTCCGTTTACTCTTAGTTTTACTTTATATATTCATGTTTTTTGGAAGAGATGAGCTATGGTATCTGATTGAATAGTTCTAGTTAAACCATCTCCAAAATTTCGTTCATAAGAAAAGATAGATTGATTGGTTTTTACAGTAAAATTTACTGGATTGTCCCAAGCCGATGCTACAGGAAGAGCTACAATTTCTGGTCTGAGAATAGATTTGATTTCAATTTCTTTTTCTAATTCTCCTATTTTTCCAAATTGATCTTTAACGATAAGTTTATAGGTAAATTTACCGATAGTATTAAATTCGACAGCTATTTTTCCATTTTTTTCTTCAGTAGAAGTAATATTTGTCTTTGCTCATTCCGGAAATATCCATTCATAAGAAAGTTCATCAAATCCATTTGTTTTATCAATATCAGAACTTATTGTAGCATCAAAAACAAATTTTGAAGGGAATAATCGTTCATTTGAAGGTGTTACGGTAAATTGAGGAATCGGAGCAGTTGATTCAATATATACTTGAACAGTATCTATATTTGTTTGTCCATATTGATCTTCTACAGAAAGCTTGATTGTATAAAATCAAGGTTTTTTAAATTGTTGGCTAATATCTTTTCATTGGTAGGTTTCCAATTTATTTCCATTTTGATCAAAAACTTCCCAAGTATAAAGTTTGATAGATGAAAGTACAGAATATGAAGGACTTCCATCAAAATTAAAAAGAGTAGAAGTTGTTCATTTTTCTGGTATTTGTCTTACAATAGCCACAGGGTCAGAGGCAACAAGTTCAAATGTTTCTGACGTTTTATTATTTTCATTATCAATAACGATAAGAGTCACTTTATATTCTCATTTTCCAGGCAAAGAAACTCTGATGAGTTCTGGTTTTCAATTATCATCTCTAGCATATTTAAATCAATCTCTAGAAGTTATTTCCCAACGATGAGACATAATTTGCCTTCCACCCATTGCAATAGTTGCAGAACCGTCAAAAACTACTCATTTTTCAGCTTCCAGAGTTCCTATTTTTACTTTGCTATTTTTATCCATTTTCTGTCCATTGGCATGCACAGCCAAAATCGCAGATTTTGGAGAGACATCAATAGATATTGTTTGTTCACCATCCAAAATTCATTTTGATTTATTAGAACTTTTAACCGTAAGATATACGATATAATTACCCTCTTTTTCAAATGTATAATTGACTACAGGAGCATTTCCTATAATTTGATCAATTCAATTGGTGTCTCTATAATACCAGAAAAAATTTCTTGAAGGAATAGTTTGATTAGAAGGATCAATGCTTCATCTCGCATCAAAAGTTACTGCAAGAGGAGCTGATCATCATTTAGGTGATGCTATTCATTTTGGCATAACGGTATATTGAGTATTAATTTTTTTCAAAATATCAGTAAATGGCTTATAACAATTGGTCATAAACGAAGAAAAAAGAGATCTATACATTGGATCATTTGGAGAAGTATTTCATACCTGATTAGATAAAAGAGAACATTGTTGATACGTTACTTTAAAAGAATATTCCTGAGGTAATTTAGTAAAAATAGAAGAAAAATAGGTATATAATTCTTTGAATTTATCTGGTTGTATTACATTACCGAGTTTGGTATATGCATCAATTTCGACAAAAATCCCCAATGTTTTTTCCCAGTTTGTTTTAATTTCATTATTGGCAATATATTCGTTTGGTACGGCAGCTTTTGTTGCATCTTTCAAAAAGAGAAAATACAGAGAAAGAAAAGAACAAATTCCCAAAACAAAAGATATAATGAAATGATGATGAAATTTTTTCATAGATATTCGGTTGATGCTAAGTAAAAGATATATAAGTATATTACTTTTTGTTATTTTTCAAAGAAAGAGAAAAGAAATCAGATTATTATAGATTGACATTTTGTTTGTTTTTGTTGTATATTGGATATTCTAGTATTTCTTGTAAATTTTTTTAAAATCAATCAAACTTAAACTTGAAAACAAACGTCTATTTCCTAAAATCCAAAAAGCAAATATTTTTTATATTATATAAAACTTTGTACAATGGATATTGCTCCGTATAAACAACAAATGCAAAAAGCTATAGAATACCTCGAAAAAGAACTTAAATGACTCCAAATGGGAAGAGCTTCAGCTTGATTAGTAGAAAATATCGATGTAAACCTTAGTTATGGAGGATCTCTAAAAATACCACAAGTAGGACATGTTACTATTATGGATGCTCAGACGATCAAAATCGAAACCCGAGACAAAGGTGAACTCAAAAATGTAGAAAAAGCAATATATGATTCTAATATTTGACTAACACCAAAAAATGAAGGTTCTTATATTATTATCAAAATTCCTCCACTTACTCAAGAAAGAAGACAAGAAATAGTAAAACAAGTAAAAGCAATGTGAGAAGAAATCAAAGCTCGTATCAGACTTGTGAGACAAGATGCCATGAAAGATACCAAAAAACAATTTGATGATAAACTTATCGGTGAAGATACTCACAAATCAAACGAAAAAGAAATCGATTCTTTGGTAAAAACTATGAACGACAATATTGATTCGATAGTAAAAATAAAATCAGAAGATGTTATGAAAGTATAATTCTGATACCAAAACAAATAGTAAAATTTTATTTATAAAATATACAAATGAATATATTTTCGCTCTTATTTATGGAAATTCTCTACCGTCCTATTTTTAATGTGATGGTTGTTTTCTTGGCAATGTTTTGATGAAATTTGGGAATTGCAATTATCTTGTTGACAGTTATTACAAGATTAGCGATGATAAAACAAACATCTATCGGAAACGATATGCAAAAAGGAATGTGAGATCTTCAGCCAAAACTTCAAGAAATTCAAGAAAAATACAAAGATGATCCCAAAAAACTCTCAGCAGAAACTATGAAAGTGTTTAAAACACAAGGAAAATGACCACTCAAAGGATGTTTGATGATGCTTATTCAAATACCAGTTTTTATAGGATTATTTACTGTTATCAGAAAAATTTCCAACAACGAAATTCCAACAGAATGGTTATATAGTTTTATGTGATTTGGTCAAACATACCTAGATCCAGCAAATATCAATCATATGTTTTTGTGAATCGATTTATTAGGGACAAAAAATATAATTCTGACTATTTTGGCAGCGGTATTTACTTTCCTTCAAATGAAACTTACAACTATAGCGAAACCTGCTACACCAACAATTCCTTGAGCAAACGCTCCAGATATGGGAAAAATGATGTGATTTATGAATATATTTATGGTATTTATGATGTGATCTTTTGTTTATGGAACACAATCAGGAGTTGGTCTTTATATAGTTACTACATCAGTATTTAGCGTTGCACAATATACTATCCAATATAGAGCTTTACTCAAAGCAAAATTTTTGGAACGAAAAAGCAAAGGTCAGAATATTATTGTTTGAAAATAATCTTAAAATTACCTCTTATTATTAAATAATCGAATTCAATAAATATCAAATTAATAAGAAACTTCAATAGAACCATTACCTTTAGGAGGAGTGGTTTTTTTGTAATTATCAGATTCTTTTTGAGCTTCTTTTAATTGTCTTTCTTCTTTTATTTTTGCATTTTCAAGATTATCAAATAATTCGATAAGATCCTTCTTATCTTGTTCGAGTTCTTTAGATTTTTTATCTATTTTTTTTTCTATAGTTATTCTTTCTTTTTTAGCTTTGTCATGTTGTTCTCGAGCTTCCGTTGGAGCTGTTTTTTGATTTTGACAAGAAGAAGCTAATAGTGTCATAGAAATAGCTGATGCATATCAAAATTGTTTTACTTTTTTTCCGAGATTATCTTTTATTGTGGTAAGGCGTACATTTTCTCGTTTAGAAGGTCTTTTAGACATTGTAATATATAAAAAGATAAAAATTATTTTTTGAAGTTTGAAAGGTATCATTCTTCAAATTCTTGTAATATTTTTACAAAATATTCTTCATAATTTGGAATTGCTTTTTGACAAAGAGTATTGAATCATTCTCCATCAGCTTTTGATAATAATAATTCTGCTTCTTCTCTTTGTTCGGGATTCATCTTGAGTGCTAATTTTGTGGTTATACGTTTTAGAAGAACAGGTTCAATTTCTTTAATGAGATCATCATGATCATCTGGATGAAATCATGCCTCAATAAGCATATCAACAATAAATTCTTGGATATTATTCATGATTGTAATTAGTATATATAAAATTATTTTCCAGTCAACCAACTATAAGTTGGTGTTCAAGATGTTGTTGCTGGATGATCTTTATCAGTAATAACTATAGTAGGATCTGGAACTGGATCGGTTTTGGGTGATGGTATTGGTTCTCACAATTCACCTTTTTCAGGATTCATTCTTTCCATAAAAGTATTTGCAAAAACTGGCATACCAATACCATCTAACCAATAATGTCTATTACAAATTTCTTCAATTGTTCATCATCAAGTTGATGTTAGTTTTGTTATTTCTTCTGTAAGTCTAGATCAGATTCATGAATCATTATGAATAAATAAATGTCCATAATAACCCATTTTCATTTTTTCTTCAGCAGTAAAAAGTGTTATATCTTTTCCAGACATCCAGCTTTGTAAATCTGCTAAGATTTTTGCTCATTCTCATTCATTTATCAAGCCAATTTTTGGACTAGAAAGAAACACTTCAGCAGTTTTTGCTTCAAGAGTATTAGCTGTCAAAGATTCAATTTTAGCATTCAAAAGTTGTTGTTTAAATTCATTCACTCATCATTCATTGAGTGTCCAAAGAGTATCTTTCATAAAATCATGCATCCATGAATTAACTTGAGACTCTGACCATCACATTTCATTTTTTACAATAGTTCGCCAAGCTTCTTGATTATATCAATCAGCAGTAGGTGATGTAGGAGCATTTCTCAGAGTGTTTTCAATATTTGTTATATTTTCTTGTGTTGCTCAAGCATTTGTAAGAGCATTTTTTACTTCATTATGCAAACCTAGTTCTTGTTCTCATCAAATTATTGTTCCACACGGATAATTTCCAAAAATTCCACTACCCAAAATAGCTTGAAGTCATACAGCTGTTCATGCATAAAGTACTCCAGCTCATATACCATATTTGAGCTCAAGGTTTCTTCTTTGAGTTTTGAAATTTTCCATAGAAGTATCATAATCAGTTGTTAGATCTCAGTTCAAACTAGTATATTCTGTTGTTCATCTGATTGTTGATAAATCAGTTCCAAGTTTTTCAGATCATTGAGTGATTGCTGTATAGAGATTTCTCATATCAATTTCTACTTTTGTTTTATCTTGCGATGCAACAAAGTTGTGTCCTGTTTTTTTGTAATAATCAACTCTAGCTAGACCATTCGATAAGTAATTACGAAGAGCTGCTTCCTCTGTAGGAGATAAAGCCCCTGGAAGAGCAACAAATCTATTGATAAAATCAGTTAATCTTGTTGTATCTGCTATATTTTTTTGAGTCGATTCTTGATAAAGGTTAAATTGTCTTTTTGCTTTATATTTTCTTCGGCTATACCAAGGAGCATTATCCATTACTGTTTTGATATTGTCCATAGTTTTTTTTTCTATATTAAGACCATGAGTTAGACGTTTTTCTTGTCCTTTTTGTTCTTTAGTATAATGAGATGCTTTTTTTGCTGCGGTCATCATTCCTATTTTTGTAGCAATCAATCCCGTAGCTGTAGCTGCTCAAGCAACTCAACCAATCAATCATCCAGTTGCCAAGACTCATGCACCAGTCAAAATACTTCAACCCAATGTCAAATAAGGATGTCTATCCATCCATGCACCAAGTTTGTACCAAAATCATTTTTCTTTGTCTTTATTATCTATCTCATAAGCACCAGTAGTATTGTCCAAAAGTTGTAATTGCATTTGCAATGTTTTTACATCTTCGTTTAGGAGTGCTTGTTGATGTGTAATTATTCTTCCGATTTCAATGGGATCGCTAATATTATCCAGAATTTCTTGTATATATTTAGGATAGTTTTTTTTTGTTTCCCTAAAGTAGTTGCCAGTGATAGTGTTTAGTTGTGTTTGGAAAGTAGCTGCACTATAAGGAGTTCCTGTAGTCAATAATTTACTAATTTCGTCCACCATAGTATATTCTGCTTTTTCATTTTTGAGTTTCAATAAAATATTAGAAGCTAGATAATCCATTTTGTTGCTACCAATACTACTCATAACAGTTGGATCTAAACGCAAAATATCATTAAATCTTTTTTCGAAATCTCTGTCCAATAGAGATGTTGTCAAAAATTCTTTACACAAAAGATCTATATCTGGGTTATGATGATCAATAAGTCTTTTATCTATTATTCCTGTCCAATCTGCTTCATTTGATTCAAGTTCATGTCTATCAGAAGCAAAAACCACATCTTGACGAGTAAGATCAATATTTCATTTTACATGTGCAAGATGGCTATTTCTTCTCTTTTGTCTACGAATTGATCTAAGAGCATATGTTTTCATTCTTTCCCAAGTTTTCCACGTACTAATATCAAATACTTTTAATTTTCATAATTTTTCATATTCTTCTCTAGCTAATTCTTCTGCTCTATGATTTGCTTCTTCAAGATGAACGCTTTCTACATTGGAAATAGTCGCAGTTCGTTCTTTCTTTTTGGGAATAGTTTTTACGATAGGTTTAGGTGGAATAAAAGAATAACTATCTTCTTTTTTATCATCTATATGAGGAGAAAGTTCTTTCTGATAAGGATAATTATCATCTTTTTTATTATCTTCATCATCGATAATCATATCATCATCAGGAATCACTTTTTTCTCAGTTACTTCTTCAATTGTACTATTTTCTAATTCTTCTTTCTCATCGATATGAGGCGGTAATTCTAATTGTTTCTTTCTTCTCACAACATGATAAACCTTTCAATTATTTTTTGATAAATTTTCCAAAGCTATTTTATATACAATCAATCTTTGTATTTCTACAGGACTAAGTTCATGGCCATCAGATAATTTATTTACCAAATCTTGGAGTTTTTCCAACGTCATACCACTTGATAGGAGATTTTGTTTTGCTACCAATCTAGCTAATTCTGCAGGTGTAAGCATTCAATTTTGAGCTGTTTCTTTTTTTGATTTCAATTTTTGGACTTCCTCTTTTGTTTTTTCGACAAAATCTTCATTAAATATTGATTCAGATTTATTTTGATTTATTTTAATATATTCTACATTATAACCAGCTTCGATAAGTGATTTTTCACATCTTTTTGCTTCTTTTTCCAATTCTTTCTCTGATTTATTATCTTTTCCTGACTCATCATTATTGATTTGAATACAATATTTTTGATCCATTGGTACATTTTCTGGATGTTGAAGAATAAGTATCTCTGCAAATTCTGTATCTAATTTTTCCAATTCTTTTATATCTCACTTATTTCGTAAGTAGTTCTCCAAAAATTTTAAATAAGTATCTTTGTCTTTTTTTAAATCAACAAAAACTCATGATCTAATTTCAAGATCTTTATCTGTAATTTTACTAAATCATTTTGTTTCTCTAAGTTCTCTAATTTTGTCTGCAAGATTATCCCTATTTATTAGCAATTCTTTTCTCAAAATTTCATTAGATTTTGATTTTTCTATTTTATTTATTTCTTCTTTATTCTCTTTTGTTTCTTTATTTTCATCTTTTATTTCTTCATATTCAATATCTATTGTTCAATCTGTTTCATTAGATTCTGATTTGTTTTCTTTATTATTTTCTATTTTATTTTTCTTTTGTCTTTCATCCAATTCACGTTCTTTTTTTGCAATAACTTCTTGAATTTTATTTCGTTCTTTGTCTGTTCGTTTGATAAGAGAAATATTTTTATTTCATGTTTTCTTTTGCAAAAGTTCGATTAATCATGTATATTTTTCATCTTGGTTCAAACTATCGAAAGTTTTTTGAGCTTCTTCCAAATTATTCTCAAAAACAATCATATTTCCATTATCCAAAATCAATCTCTGAGCCAAAGCTCGATCAGTTCATTCAATTCATTTTTGATTATTTTCTCATAAAAAATGACTATAATTATCAAAAATACTGCGATAATTATTTTGATCTATATTTACTGTTTTTCATCATATTTCTATTTTGTTTGGCAATCATCCAGAGTTCCATCTTTCTTTGGAAAGTTTTTCAGCAATATCTCCAATTTGTATCGGTTTACGACCTTGTAAATCAAGAGACCCAAAAATCTCAAGCTTTGCTTGAGCAAGAATCTTTTCTTTATTGGAAGCATCGCTTTTTAGTATATTCTGTTGATACAATAGATTGTGAGAGGATTTGCTCATAATAAAAAATAGAAATAAAACTTCTAAAATAATTCTACTTCATTCTTTCAAAAAAAGCAAAAATCCTATTTATTTTAGATAAAATATGATTGACTTTTTGTATAAAATAATTATATGTAAAACATGTAGATATTTAATAGTATCAAAGTTTTCTACTTACTACAATAGTAGATATGGGGCGAGATAGAGAAGTCCTGAATGCCTATTGGAAGGTCTTAGTAGCTGTACGACAATGACTACCAAGATTATCTAAAAAACAAAAATCAAAGTTATGTCAAAAATTAAAAACAACATTGCTTGTTTAGGCGATGCATTGCTTATGGATATCTATCCAGGGGCAAAGGTTATAAACAAAAACAAGGAAGTGGATTTCTCAACGATTCATTTGTCCGGTCAAACCAAAGACAATTTCCTGGTCTTGTACGGACCTCGTATTGGCGAAAGAAAAATCGATCTTGGAATCCGTCAGGATTCTGCTCTAAACTTCATTGCAGAAAATATCAATTCTTTTGACGATCTTGAGATGATCTCCCATGTTGTAATCGGACAAGGAGATAATCCAGAAATCTACCGTCTTACAAGGGAAAACAAAACGGTTATTGATATAACCTGGGACTGGATCAATCGAGACCACAAAAAGTCCAATTGGAAAGAAAAGAGACCTTCCTATACCTACCCTTCATTATCAAGATGGGAAAGGCTTGTAGAGTGGTGGTACGCTTTAAGCGACAAAAAATGGAATCTCATTTTTATCTATTTTTGGGTTTTGTTGATGATTGTAGTAACAACTACGGTTATTATTGCAGAAAAGGTTTCACAGATTGAAAATAAAATCATTAGCGAAACCTCTCTTAATAGAAAGTGCGAAGCACTTCAAAAGCTTGGTAAAGCTCACAGTTACACTTCTGATATCGAAACTGTTGGTAAGGATAGTATTGTCATTACTGATCGTAATTTCGAAGAATTGGGTATGCAAGACGTTTTGTTTGTGAAATATGGTAATGGAGACTGGTATCCAGTCAATGATGATAAAAGATTATCGTATTTCCAAGTAAATCGAATTGTTACGAATGCATACATAAATTTAATTTGGAAAAATAATAATTAACAGTAATTAACATGGCAAACGAATTAGAAAAATTTACCCAGGTTATGGGTAGTCTGGATCAGCAAAATGCGGTAAAACAAATTATGGAGATGTTTTATCAGATCTCCAGAATGAGTGATGAACAGTTACTTATTCTTGCTCAAACTATTGATTTCTTTGAAGGGAGATATTTATCTCCTGATGCGAAGTATAACTGTCAAAAGCTCAAAAAAGCGATCCTGAATACTGTAATTAGGCTAAATAAGTCGTCCATAGTTATAAATAATTCAGTTCGCTCACAAATACTAGACATATGTAGATAATGTCCTGTAAACAACAAAATACCAGTCATCCTATAATTTAGGGTGGCTGTTTTTTTTTAAGAAAAATCTTTATTTTACATTCTTCTATTCATAGCTTTGATCATATGTCCCATAAGCATAGGATTCATAAAAATTTCTTTAGTCTGGTCTTCAGAACACATAATTCTTCATCATCTTGCATCTACAGCATCAAGTTCAGTTTTTCTGATAATTCTATGTTGTCTTCAACCAAGAATATTTCCAGGATCTTCAGGTTTTACAATACCAAATTCCCCATCTTCATCCAATACATAAATATTTTGAGTCAAGGGATCACGAACCGCAAAATTGCTACGATTTATTTTGCTATTTTCTCTAAGTTTTTTTATCAATTCAGCATAAAAAGCACCAATTATTTCTCTTTCCATACCATCAAATATTCTGATTTTATTTTTTCTATAGTTCAATAATTTTCCTAGGTTTTTTCCAGAGATTTCTATTTCTCATTTTTTCAAAGTAATATTGTTTTTTTCAAAACTAATTTCTACATCCCCAACTTGAGTAGTAAAATCAAATTGACGAACAGTTCTCAGATTTCTAATTGTTTTCAATGGAGATGCCCAAAATGAATTTGCAGAAACCTTGGTTTTTAATAAACGAGATCTGGTAGCATTTCTATAATTCTCATGATATTGGTTCATTGCAAAATTAAAATGATTCATAAGTTCATC
>CAZPFR010000003.1:23281-34205 GCA_964586005.1 uncultured Candidatus Peribacteria bacterium
CATATTGTAGACGATATGAGTTCTTACTTTAAAATCAGGAATCTCAGGACAATTCAAAATTTTTCTTGCCAAAGTTGATACTTCTCATTGTTTGAGGGTAAGTGATTTTTGTCTATAACGATTGTCATTTTCTGGAAAATCAAGAGTTACACTGATACTATTTTTTCCACTAATAGTTGTTTTGAGATCATATTTTACTGGTTCAGGATTATTTAAATCATGTATATTTGAATTAGTAGAAATATCGACAGATTGATCTTTGATTTCATGAGTTGCTCAATTATAAAATCTCATATAGTTTACATCAGGACGACCAAAAGGAATTCACAAAACGCGTCCTCTTCTATATTTTCTCATCAGATCATTATTTCAGATATTAGCTTCTACAACTTGATTGCTTCTTCTTCATGCAACTTCTTCATCGTCATTTCTTCTTTGTTCTATAGCGGTCAAAAAACTACTTAATTCTGTTTTGAGACGCATATTATTTGTATGATTAGTTACCAACAGGCAGTTTAATTGATCTTTCATATAATCATTAACTCAGGTATTCAGATTATTATGTACATAATTTTGATAGGTAGCAGCATCTCTTATCACATTAGGATCAGTATTCCAAGTACGACTATCATCAGCAAACCAATTACGGAAATTATTGTAATCATTTATACCCGCTATATGAGGAGATATTACTCATGTATTCAAAAAATTTCTATAAATCTGTTGATAAAGTTCTTCTTTGATTTCTTTTTCTTTGCCATTTTTTCTTCCATAGTCTTCAAGCTGCGAAAATCTTGTTCAGTCCAAATGTCTAAGAGCTTCAAATACTTTTTCTCTTTGCAAAGAAGCAAGATGATTATTGTATTGAGTATTTACCTCGTTAGCTACAATATTTCAAGGAGCTGTTGTATTATAATTGTCTATTTCGGTTTGACGAAGAGCAGGGTTATTGACATTGATCGGTGCTGGTCAATTTCTCAATTGAAGTTCAAATTTTTTGTTGCAAACAAGATTAACGTTATTTACTCAGATAGTTGCCGCAGAATAGCTTGCATTTATTGATAATTTTAATGCTTGAGATAAGTCTACCGTTGGTGGCGTAACAACTAATCAGGTAAGATCCAAAGTTCTTGCTCACAATGTTATTCAAGAAATAGTCGCTGTTTGTCATCCTATTTGAATAGTATAATTTCCTCAACTGACAGGCAAAGGATTTCCTTGGTCATCACATAATGTGTAATTTGCGTTAGGATTTCCAGGAGCGGTCTTAAAAAGAGCATCTAAATTCTGATTTATATTTGCTATTCCTGTTCTAGCGGCTCATGGGATAGTAGTAATATCAAGATCTACATTAGCCATCCTTGATCAAGTATTAAAATAATTAGCATATATTGATAAATTATTATATTCAGTTTGTCTAGAGAGTATATTAGCTGATCATCATCAAGGAGCTACTCTTGTTCCACCAGCTATTCTTAGAAATTCACTTCTTTGTCTTCCTATATCAGCACGCCTTGTTGCACTTGAAGCAACTGCAGGTAAAGCAGCTTCTTCTGTATTTAAATCATGTATTTCATTAACAGCATCAGTAACTATTGCTCCTATTTGAAGTCTATCTCTAATATTTTGTATATCTGTTTTTACCTCATCATCTACAAAAAGATTATTTCCAGTACTAAGATTAGTAAACAAATCCAAAGAACGAGCAGCGACAATTCTATTGATATCAGAAACATTAGACAAATCATTAAGTTTTGTTTCGGTTTGTTTTAAATGTGTTTTTGCTCTAGAATTATCAGTCATTCTTTATAATAATAATAAAACCTATTTTCCTTCTTTTTTATAATTCCAACCAAATTTTTTACCCAATTTTTTCATATCATCTCCATATTCTTTCCATATTTTTTTCATATGTTCCTTTCCAAACGGAAAGTCTAATTGAAGAAAGAGGTGCTGTAGTGATCTTCAAAACATTTGAAGTGTTGCTCCCGTAGCTCTAAAAGGTCGTTTAACCAAATTTCCTACTTGTTTGGGAATTGCTTTGATTCCAGTTCCTATAGTCCCAAATCATTTTTTCACAGAACCAAAGAAACCAGGTCATTTTTTTCAAGATTTTTCTTTAACTTCTTTTTCTTTGGGAGCTGATATTTTCTTTTCAGCTCTTTCTTTTTCTCTTTTTGTATAATCATTTATAACTTCTAAATCATGTTTTGTATAATTAGTTATTTTTTTTTTGTCGGAAGTATTCTTATCGTCCTTGTTTTTTTCACTAACTTTGGCTGTTTCTGGTTTTTTATCTGCTATCTCTTTTTTTACATATTTTTTCTCAGAAGATTCAGGTTTTTTTCAAGTATTCTTATCTATATTTTCCAGTTCCTTTTTCTTCTGCTCAACTTTTTGACTTTGTTCTTTTTTGTTTTGTTCTTTTGCATCTTTGATATCTTTTTTTGTTTCTTCCTGTTTTTTAGTCTCTCAATCTGGTTTTTTTTCTTCTTTAGTTCGTTCTGAAGATTCATCCTTTTCATTTCGTTCTTCTAAATTTATTGCTTCGGGAGATCATATATTAGAATTGGTATTTGTCATAATTGTATAAATAATTAACTAAAGAGAATTAAATAGAATCTGGTTGTATTTCATGAATTTCTTTGTCTTCTATAAGATAGTCTGCTATCAAGGTATTTGCTATATCTTCAAGTATGCTATAATATTTTGGTATATTTACCTGACAATATTCTCGGAAATATTCATCATCCTCATCTTTTTTTTCTATTTTTTCGATATCTGTTTCTGTTAACAAAGGAGTAAGTTGTTCATAAAACAAATCTTCTACTATTCATTCTACAATATCTTGATCCAAAAAATGATTTTCTATAGGAGAAATTTCCTTGATAGTATCTATAATATATATGGCAGCATCTTTTGGATTTGAAATCATTTTAATTTAATAAATAAGAGTAAAATTAATAATTCATTTTAGCTTGTAATGGTTTTGAAATTTCAGCAAAATAACGATTTGCTCTATCTACTACGATTCTTCTTATATTGTTTTTTAGATCTTTAATTGTGGCAGAATCCTTATCTTTCGGTGCCAAATCATCTATTGCTTTTTGAAGTTTTTTCTTCATTTCCAAAATTTGTTTTTCCCCCATTTTTGAAAAAAGAGAAATATTTTTGAGAAATAATCAAGCTTCTTTGAGTCAAGTTGTAACTTTACCCCCTTTCCAAAATGAAGTTTTGGTAATAAAATATGCAAATGCTTTTGCAGGATCCATTTTTTCATACTGATTAAATTTTTTTAATATAGATCTCAAACGATTGCGTTTTGTAAGTTCTATAGGACTTTGTATTTTGATTATTTTCTCATTTTCAGTTATTTTTTGATTATATTTTTTTTCTAATTGTTCTTTTTCTTGTTTGGTATCATTCAGTTGTTTTAAAAGATCTTGTAGAGTTTTATCTTGAGCTGTATTTGAAGTTGCTTTTTGTTTGTTATATTCAATAATATGTTGTTCAAGAAGTTTTTTTACTTCACTTTTTGAAACATTTCAAGAATTATTCAAAAGCTCTTTCATTTTTTCCAAAGCTGTAGTCTGATTTTCAGATACAGAAGCATTTGATCTTGCAAATAATTCATTTTCAATATCTTGAAATTCTTGTACAGCTCAAGGGTCTGTAAGATTTCTCAATGCATCATATCTTTTTTTAAGTTCTTCAGTAGAACTATTTTTGATAGTATTGCTGGAAGATCAATTATTTCCAGAATTAAAATTAGTCATTTAGACAAATTAAATATATAAAAGTCCTTAAAATCAATTCTACACGATAAAAAAAAATTGTCAATTTCCTCTCCAAGAAAAAGACAATAAAGATTGACATAAATAAAAATTATTACATACTATTTATGTTTTTGATAGTTGCTTTTTGTTGTAATTTATAACTCATTTTTTTACTGATACCCCATATAGAAAGCACAAATACGGAAATACCAACAAGAAAAAAAGTTGTCTTCATTCCAAAAATACCAGAAAAAATTCAGAATCCAATACTTCCTACAATACTTCAAACTCCTGCTATAAACATCTGTACCCCAGTAACAGAGCCAGTATTATTTTTTGTAGTATGTTCCGATATTAGAGAAGAAATTATAGGTCTGATAATAGATAATCATATAGAAATTCAAAACGACACAGTCATAATACCCAAAAAAGAAAGATCAAAAGCAAGAATTGCATATAAGAAAGATAATAATAACAAAATTATTGCTATAAAAAGTTTTTTATTAAAACGATCACTCCAAGATACCGTCAAAAAATTAGTCAAATAAGGTAGTTTCATCAATGCAAATAACAAAGCAATTTGGGTAAGTGAAAGATTATTAGCTACTGCAGCCAAAGGAATAAACAGGAATCAAATATAATTAAGAATGTTAAATAATCATTCAAACCCCAATGAATAGAGAAAAGAGCGAGGTTCGTGTTTTAAAATGGAAAACGTTTTTACAAAAGGTTTAAAAGAAAAAACTTTTCTAATAAATTGAATTAAAAAATGTTTTTTAGAAAAAATTTCTTTGATTTCATTTTTTTTAATTAATGGAATTTTTCTGTCAGTAAATAAAGAAATCAATGTAAACAAAACAATAAATAAGAAAAGAAACGGTAAATCAATCCATTTTATTAGCAATGAACTCAAAATAGCTCAAATAACTAAAGCAGCATTTAAACTAGAAAAATAAAATCACCAGGAATGTCCAGAGTTAGAGTTATCTATGGTTGAACGAATATATGATTCATAAGTAATAAATAACGTTGCGCTAGCTATTCCATTAAAAATCACAGCCCCAAGAAGAATCCAAGGATTTTTTAAAATTCCAGCAAAGAAAAACAACAATCAACAAATAATATACATCATTTTACTCAAGAAAATAACAGATTTTCTATCGGTATTATCATTTAGTTCTCATATAGGGAGGGAAAATAAAAGTCTCATTAAAGGGAAAAGCGCCCCTATTAATGATACCCCCAAAACATCATTTACAATATTTTTTATGTAAATAGAAAAGAAGGTATCAGCACCCAATCACCATCAAAAAATAAAAAGAAACAAAGAAAAAGAAATGGTTCTAATAGATAAAGGAAGCGATCATAATTTTTTTGTTGCAACAGAAATCAATCAATTATGTATTTCTTGTTCTTTTGTTTGAAAAATTTTGTCTTGCATGGAAACAAGTTTCGTATTAACATCAAATAATGTCTTTTTAACCGTTTTTTTCATACATAAAAAATATCAACTAAATCATATTATTTTTAGTAAGTATAACAAAAATTTAAATTCTGTCAAAAAATAGACGAAAATTTGCAAAAAACAAAATTTAGAGTAAAATTTTACGGATTTATATGAAAATTTAATATAATGTCTCCCACAAATATAAATAACAAAGAAAATATTGAACAAATCAAAAAATGAAATAATTTTGTCGAAAATTCAAATCTTACAAAAATATCATCATTAGATTTTGTTAATCAAATACAAGAAGCAGCCAAGGATAAACAAAAAATAGAACAAGTACGTTTACTTATAGAAAATGATAAATCATACCTTGATTTTATACAAAAATTATCATTAGAAGAAAAATCTATAGTTTTGGAAACAATATGTGATAAATCCGACTATTTTAAACATAATGAAAATGAAAAATGAGCTTCCTTTGAAAGAAGAAATATTTTTAAGAACAAAATATTTAGTACTAAAGAAGATGGTATAAATCGAATAAATACTATTATAAAAAACTCCAAAGAAAATGATAAATGAAATTTTGAAAATAAAAAATTAGCAATAGAAAAAATAGAAAGATATTTTTTAGTAAGTGAAATTATTGATAGTCTTTGATATGATCGACAAGAAGTATCTATAAATGAAAACTTAAAAAAACAAGTAAATTTTGAAATAGAAAACGATCCTGAAAAGAAATACTTTTTTTGATGGATGAAAAGTGAAAATAGACAAATCCAAAGAAGTATCCTCCTTAGAATGCTGGATATGCGAAATTATGATGAAAAACAAAATTTTTTCATAAGCCAAGAAAAATTAGATAAAATACGAGAAAATACATGGAATAAATGAGTTATTTTTGGTCTAATAAAATCTTTATCTGCATTAAAACAAGACGATCAACAAAGAATAAATAATTTATCGGATGATTCATTAAAGAATTTTTTGGAAGATTGTTTACAGAATGAAAATGTTTTTTCAAAAATAAATAATATAGAGAGTATCTATTCTAGTATCGATAAAAATGCACAGGATCAAATTGCTTTGTTATTGGTTGCAGAATTAAATATAAGAAATTATTCGGATAATTTAGCTAGTTGAGCATTGAAAAACGATCCAAATTCACCTGAAGCAAAAAAGATTAATAAAAAAATAATTGATAGTGAAGAAAATATAATAGAAGCACGTCTTTTATTTGAATCAGAAATAAAACAAAAGAAACCAGAACTTTTTAGTAATTTAAGTACGCAGGAATCTAAGCGAAAAGTTGAGGAATTATGGATTGATTTATTAACAGTAGAAAAAATATCCTACAAAGAAAAATCTTTTACAACCTTAACAGAAGAAAGAAAACACCAAATATTGAGCAATCAGATAAATGCTGATATTAGGACATTTACAAAAAAGCAAGAAAAAGGATTCCCAGATTTTAATAAAAAATCAACAGTTGAACAAATAACCATAGGGCAAAATATAGCCAATGATATATCTAAGTCTATTGCAAATGAAATAATAGAAGAACCAAGGAGAGATGAAGTAAAAAAATGATTGGATCAAGTAAGTAAAGAAAATGATCAAAGATTATTTGTTAAAGCAGTAGAGTATTGATTCGCAACAGAATTGCGTGAAGCACGAGGTGATCAATATTACAATCAGATAGAACAAAATTATATACAAACGTACGAAATAAAATACACTACAACCAATTCAAAATATCAAAAATCTGAAGTAGGAAATTATATTCATCGTGAAGTATTCTCAGATATCCAAAATATCAATACTTTGTTTGGCGATCTTGAAATTTCTCCACAAACTATACAATGATCTTTGTCAAAAGAAGAATACAAAAATAATCTTTCTAGAATATACAAAGAAAGACCAGAAATAGCTATTTATAATGATGTTAATCAGAGCATAAAAGATTCTTTTATAGATAGAATTACTTATTTTCTGGCAGAATCATTAGATATAAATTTGGACCAAGATCAAAAAGAAAATATTTTGGAAACTATCAAGTTTGATAAAAACAATAGAATGTTACCAAATAACGATAAAAAAGAAATATCTTTGATTGGTAATTATAATAATCAGAAAGTAAAAGTATTTTATGATGTCGTTTCTTGAGAGATAAAAATTAGTCAACGATTGGATATTGTAACAGATTCACAGAGTGTTTCCGTAGATGAAAAAATAAAAACATTGCCTTGAATAAAATGACCAAAAATTCTCTCATTTTTTCACCAAGCCCAACAAATTCCCTACGAAAATATTATCAAAAAATCCAATATTCTATCAGGAAAAGATCTTCAACAAGAAATCACCAATCAATTAAAAGTGTTTTCTCCTTTTATGGATTTCTCATTAAAAGAAGAAATGAAAACCGAACTCCTAAGAACAATAACAGCACAAGAAGTTTTTGAGATGATAGGTGTAAAAAATAAACAACGATCATCATCAGGAATAAATGGGAAAACAGATCCGTTGTACCCTTTATTAGCAAGGAGTTTCGCTGTATATAATCAAGAAGAATTAATTAATATAAGAAACGCTATAAAAGATATGATACAATTTAGTCAAATTCAAAAAAGGATAAACAAAAAAGAAACCATAAATATATCCGAAAAAGTAGAAGACCTTAGTAAATCAATAGAAAATAAATATTATAAATCTGGTAAAGAAATAGTAAATTTTTTGTTCTCCGTAAAAGAAAGATATAATTCAACATCTCAGTATTTAGGGCAACAATTTACGGGTTTCTTTTATTCATTTCTCTCAAAATGACCTCGTTCAAAGGATGGTAAAAAAATACTAGACACCCAAAAATTTGCTAATTTTACAAAAATATTAAAAGGATATTCTGATAAATTACTCAATAATGATTATTATCCTATATTAACAGAAAATATGAGATCTGTATTTGCAAACAAAGAATTAGCATACAAATTAGCACTCAATGTAAATTTCAATGAAATTGATGGAGAAAGAAATAATAAAGATGCAGATATCTATTTAGAAGATAAACTAAAAACAGAAAGAAACTGATAATATCTTCCGATGGAAATTTATTGTATTTTATTTTGACTTTCTGTATTAAATAGTTATAATATAGGTATGATATAATCAAATTGATTTATTCCTTATATCTTATTTATGGAAAATGCTAAAGAAAAAAAAGATCTCCCAAGTGAGATAATTGAGCAAGAACAATGACTAACCTCTCCCCAAAATAGACTTTCAAAAGAAATAAAACAATATGAAAAATCTTTGCATAAAACAATCAAGCAAGCTCAAAAGAGCTATTTTTCTGGATTAATAAAAAAATTAGAAGAAAGATTGGAACTAGAATCAAGAAATTGAATTACGCTAAGAGCAACACAAAGAGATGCAGTTGTAGAGTTAATAAATTTGTTAAAAGAGTGAAAGACACATGGATTAGCAAAGATTCCAACAGGAATGTGAAAGACGATATGGTTTTGAGAGGTAATTTATTCGATGGGTATTTCAGCTTTGATTACTGTACCAAACAAGTGATTGGTTTGACAGACATATGATAGTATGATTAATGATATTGGTTATCCCCCAGAGAAAGTTTTTGTTGTTAATCCAATGCCAGGAGAAACAGCAAAAGATTCTTTACAAGCAATATTGGATAATGCAAATAAGCCATTTGATGGTGTGATTATATCGACAATGCAGTCGATGACGAGTTGTGCAAGAGATAAGAGATTACTAGCATCATTAACAGAATTAATAGATATCGTAGTAGAAGATGAAGCTCATAGACAATTATGACCAAGAACAAAGGATATGATTAGATCAATTTTGGCAGGAAATGGGAAGATAACAAAACAAGAATATGATTATTTGATTTTGTCATTGATAGATAAACAAGAAGTAGAAGAAGATATCATCAATGAAATAGAAACATTTTGGTTATCAGACGATGTAAGTGATCAAGAAAAACTAAACCAGCTCAAGAGTATTTTAGAAGAGCTTTTGGGTGAGGATGATGAGGTATTGCAAGATATAGAGACTTTGACAAGTATCAAGAAATTAAATATCAAGCTGACTGCAACACCAGACCTTTTGCAAAAGAGTGTAAGAGATGGAACAAATATTATTATCAACGTTACGTTGGCAAGAGGATTTAGAGAATGAGATCTTGTAGCGCCAAGGATAGAGAGTGTGGGAAATGCAAATTTATATCTAAATGAAGAAGAATCATTGCAAAATATAACACAAGCTTTTTTGAGTAAGAAAGCGGTTAAGTTTGTTTTGGAAGATGGTAGATATTTGCATGAAGCATTTGTACAAGAATATAATCAGTTTAAAGAAGAGAACGAATGATATGCACCAGGTGTATATTTTTGTGGGGATATCGAGCATGCGGATATGATAACAAGATATTGTCAATCTCAAGGTATAAGAGCAGTAAGATGTACAAGCACAACAAAAGATGATAGATATTCTTCTTTGAATATAGAGCAATCAGAAGTAAAGAAAATGTTGGAATGACATGAGTTGGATCTTGTGGTAACGGTAAGTAAAGCTAGAGAGTGATGGGACGTACCTACAATAAGAGCGATTATCAATGGATATCCAGTGATGTCACCAGCAAAATTGCTGCAAGGGGTGGGAAGATGAATAAGGACGATAAGTGATAAATATATCAAAAATTTGATAGCTATATTTCGTGAAAATTGAATTTTTGAGGATAAAAGTGATGAGGAAATAACATTGTTTTTGAGAAAAACACATGAGAATACCTTGGTATTGGAAGCGGATTGGACCACAACAGGATCTACTAATAGTAATATCGATGATCAACAAAGTAATGGATCTGATGATGATGAAGAAGGTTTTGATGATGATGACTCAATAAACAATCAAAGGAATCGTTTCAAGAAGATATCTGGACTTGTAGAGAGTTTTTTGAGACAGTGAGAAATGGGTTTGGAAGAAGCAATGGCTTTGTATCCAGATGCTGATATTAGTGAAGAGTTTATATCAATGTTGAGAATAAGATGATTGTATTTGATCAACAAAAAATGAGTAGTAGTAGATATAAATGATATCAAACTAGAGCTAGAAGAGACAGGATGAAGTTTTGTGCATGAGGATAAGGAGTACTATCCGATATCCAAATCAGACTATAGTATCCTAAACGAATACAGAAATATACAATCAAAAGTTGAAGAAGTAAAAGAAGAGGTAAAGACAAAAAATTTGAAACACGCCTACGTAAGAGTAGGTAATATGCCAGTTTTGGTATTGGAGAAAGAAGTACGAGATGAGCTAATAGCGGAGAAAAAATGGGAAAAAATAGAATATCTCAAGAATGAAAAATGAGTTGATATCAATCCAGGGAAAGTGAGAAGTTTTGTGCATGAGGATAAGAAGTACTATCCGATAACAAGATCAGACTATAGTATCCTAAACGAATACGGAAAGATACAATCAAAAGTTCAAGAAATAAAAGAAGAGGTAAAGACAAAAAATTTGAAACACGCCTATGTAAGATTAGGTTCTATGACAGTTCTGGTATTAGAGAAAGAAGTACTAGAGAAACTAATAGCGGAGAAGAAATGGGAGAAACTAGAGAAAATAGAATATCTCAAGAATGAAAAATGAGTTGATATCAATCCAGGGAAAGTGA
>CAZPFR010000003.1:34305-36194 GCA_964586005.1 uncultured Candidatus Peribacteria bacterium
ATCTCAAGAATGAAAAATGAGTTGATATCAATCCAGGGAAAGTGAGAAGTTTTGTACATGAGGATAAGGAGTACTATCCGATATCAGGATGAGACTATAGTATCCTAAACGAATACGGAAATATAGAAAAAAAAGTTCAAGAAATAAAAGAAGAAATAAAGACAAAAAATTTGAAACACGCCTACGTAAGAGTAGGTAATATGCCAGTTTTGGTATTGGAGAAAGAAGTACGAGATGAGCTAATAGCGGAGAAAAAATGGGAAAAAATAGAATATCTCAAGAATGAAAAATGAGTTGATATCAATCCAGGGAAAGTGAGAAGTTTTGTGCATGAGGATAAGGAGTACTATCCGATAGCAATATCGGACTATAGTATCCTAAACGAATACGGAAATGTAGCAAAAAAAGTTGAAGAAGTAAAAGAAGATGTAAAGACAAAAAATTTAAAACACGCCTACGTAAAATCAGGTAGTATAACAATTCTGGTATTAGAGAAAGAAGTACTAGAGAAGCTAATAGCAGAGAAAAAATGGGAGAAAACAGAATATCTCAAGAATGAAAAATGAGTTGATATCAATGTAGGAAAAGTGAGAAGTTTTGTACATGAGGATAAGGAGTACTATCCGATATCGATATCAGACTATAGTATCCTAAACGAATACGTAAATATAAGATCAAAAGTTGAAGAAGTAAAAGAAGATGTAAAGACAAAAAATTTAAAACACGCCTACGTAAAATCAGGTTCTATGGCAGTTCTGATATTAGAGAAAGAAGTACTAGAGAATCTAATAGCGGAGAAAAAATGGGAAAAGAAAAAATAATGGAAGATGGAATTCCTCAGATTTTTGTTTAACTACCTATTTTTATTTAATTTTCTGATAACATTTTCCGATAAGTTCTTCCATTGCTTTTTTCTAGCAAAAAACTACACTCAAATCGATTAATTTTTATGTTCTCAAAAAAATTATGCAAATTTGATTAGTAGGATCTACCAATGTTGGAAAGTCTACATTATTTAATAGATTGATTTGACAATTTAGAGCAATCGTAACAGATATTCCTGGTACAACAGCAGATATTTTATATCATACTACGTCATTGGATGATATGGGTGAAGTTGTTTTTGCTGATAGTCCATGACTTTTGGAATTTAATGATGAACGACCATTTATCCAAAAAATTATAGATGAATCAGATATTATTTTATTTGTAATCGATGATGTTGTAGGAATAACCGCCAAAGAACAACATATTTTTGAATATATCCAACAATCCAACAAAAAAAATCAGACTATTTTGATTGTAAATAAATTGGATAAAAAACGAAAAGAATCCGAAACAGAGTTAGCATTGTCAGAATATCATTCATTATGATTTCAAGATATTGTATGAATTAGTGCAAAGACAAAAAGAAATTTACCAGAATTAAAAGATTTGCTTATCAAAAAGCAATATTTTTTGGAAGAGAAATATAAACAAGAACATGTAGATAAAAAACCTGAAAAAGATCTAAATACAATTAATCAAGGAATACCAATTGCTATTCTTGGAAAACCAAATGCAGGAAAATCAACACTACTCAATACTTTAGTTGGAAAACAACTCTCCAAAGTAGAAAATATTCCTTGAACAACTCGTGACTATGTTATGGGTTCGTTTTCTTTGAATCAGAAAAATTATGTTATTTATGATACGGCAGGAATCAAAAAAAACGCAACAATGCATGTGATTGAGAAAATCGCATTTAAAAAAACTATGGACATGTTGGAATATATTAGACCAGTCGTGATTTTTGTTATTGATGCAACTTTGGGAATTTCTCATAGAGATATGACCTTATTGGCAGAAATAAATCGTCTTGCTCTCCCCATTATTTTTGCACTCAATAA
>CAZPFR010000003.1:36294-41840 GCA_964586005.1 uncultured Candidatus Peribacteria bacterium
TCCTATCAAACATATTTAGATGCAAAACAACTTCTTCTCCAAGGAGAACTTGTAGCTTTTCCTACGGAAACAGTATATTGATTAGGTGCAAATGCACTTGATGTTTTGTCTGTTAAAAAAATTTTTGAAACCAAAGGAAGACCACAAAAAAACCCTATCATCGTCCATGTTGGATCAACAGATCAGCTTTCTCAGTATGCAGAAATTGCTAGTCCTTTGGAAGAAAAAATTATTACTACCCTTATGCCAGGACCAATAACCATTCTCCTTAAAAAGAAAAACAACATTTCCGATATTGTGACTGCGGGAAGCGAATTTGTTGGGATGAGAATTCCAAGTAATAAGGTGGCATTGGATTTTTTACAACTGGCTGAGCTCCCCATCGCGGCACCTAGTGCTAATATTTCTACAAAACCAAGTCCAACCTCTGCACAAATGGTACGAGATAATTTCCACGAAAACATTCCTATGATTATCGATGGCGGGAATTGTGAAGTTGGGATTGAATCAACTGTCGTCAAGGTCGAATGAAATCGTGTTGTAATCACAAGACCGGGTTTTATCACAGCAGAAGATTTGCAATCGCTTTTTTCAGAAGGCATTAAAGTAGAATATGCACAGCATATCTCAGAAATTACACCATGAAATATGTTTAAACATTATTCACCTCAATGTGAAATCCAATTATTACAAAATATCAATCAGATTTCGAATGTATTATCATGACAAAAAACAGCCCTCCTCGTTACCCAAGAACGGATTGATGCCAATAAAATTCGAGTTGACCAGTTCTTGGCGCAGAACGGTTCTCTCTATCTTCGATGAACCAAAACAAACCTCCTCACCTGCGCCAAAACCCTTTTCTCTTTCTATCATCAATCAGATAAAGATAATATCTCCCATTTATTCGTAGAACCTCTTGAAGAAAAAGGTCTCGGTTATGCTATCATGAATAGAGTAAAAAAATCTCTTGAATCTTAGTTTATTGTAGATAAGAGAAATAAAAATAAAAAATGATTATATAATCATAATAAATCGAGCAATAAAAGAAGAAACAAAAAGAAATCCTAAATCAATAAACTAATACTATCCGTAGACAAAGCCAAAAATACAATCCTAATGAGAAGTAAATCCAAACAAATAATATTGCTTTGATGCAGGATTGATTTTGTTTCTTCTTGACTGCGAGATAATTCTGATTGACGAGTTTTATTATTTTTTATTGCGAGATAACTGATCTGCTCAAAATTCGACTACACATAATGAGACAAATAAATAAAGATATGATGACTCGATATGTTCCTTTATACATTAATATATGTTTATGAAACTAACGCTCAAAAAAATCATCTTTCCAATAATTTTAATCTGATTTCTTCTTGTAATAGATCTTCTCACAAAGTATTTTTTCTATGATCTTAAAATAGCAGAAAATTTATTTTTTATTCATCCAATTCTCAATACAGGAATATCACGATCTTTGCCAATTCATTCAGTTATTTCAATTATCATAGCTTTTTTTGCAATACTATTATTTGCTTGGCTCTATTTCAAAAACAAAATTGCTGGATGGATTATGGCTTTTCTTATAGCGTGAACAATATGAAACATGATTGATAGAATATTTTTATGAGGAGTAAGAGATTTTTTGATGCCATTTCAATGGTTTCCTATTTTTAATATTGCGGATATATTTTTAAGTATATGAGTAGGAGTCTATTTATGAAAAGAATTTTTTACTTGAAAAAACAAATTGAAAAAATAAAATAAAAATCAGAATAAAGTTTTATATTATTTCAACAAATATTATGCAATACCAAGGAATCGTTAAGTTTATTTGACAAAAGGAGTCAATCGCTGATGGTGTAGAAAAACAAACTATTGTTTTAGAAGAAAACACAGACAGAGAATTTAAAGGAAGTCTCGCAGTTGATTTTTTTAGAGACAAAATTCAATTATTAGAAAATGTAAAAGTTGGAGATTTGATAACAGCTCATCTAAATACTAGATGCAACGAATCAAAAAATCAACCAGGAAGATATTTCAATAGTATTACTTGCTGGAGAGTAGAATCTGGTTCTCAACAATCATCTTCTCAATCATCAAACGATGATTTGCCTTTCTAAACAACTATTTCATTATATATATCAAAAGACCTCTTTTTTTAGAGGTTTTTCTATTTTTGCAAAAAATGTTCTAAACAGAAAATATATTTTTTGGAAATCTTATGAGAATTGTGTAAAATAGAAATCAAAAAAGCAGAAGGAACCAAATGTTTATCTATTTTTGCAAGCTGATTTTTTAATAAAGAAAGCGTAAGATATTTTCAAAATACCAAAAATAATGTAGTAGGAGACTTAGATTTTGTCATAGAAAGAAAACTCATCAACGTAAGTGGTGTTTTAACCTGTTGTTCATAAAGTAATTTTTTTGGAAACGGAAAAAAATATCAAAGATCATGGTACATCATCCATCTTTCTTTTGCCAAAAATTTTCCTATCCAAACTGGCATCCATCATAACCATCTCAATGTACTATGATATCGTATAATTTCTGGTTTCCATGTTTTACAAAACTTTCGTAAACGAAAACTATCTATAATATTAAATAATCAAAATCAGATTCAGAATAATTTTTTTATTTTTCCCAAAATTCATTTAGGTAGATATCATCATCGTATATGTATTTCATATCAATGACTTTCCAATAATTCTTTTATATCATGAATATAGGTTTCAATTCATCCTACCTTATTAATAAAATCACTTACCAAAAGAATTTTTTTTTGTTTTCCAACAAGAGGTAAAAGTTTTATAATCCAATTTTCTTTGCTATAATGATTACTATCAATAATCGGTTTTCTATTTTCTATTGGCTGTTTTAATAATGTATCTATACAATTAAACAATTTTTCATCCGTACAAATTCATTCATATGTTTCCAAATTAAGATCATCTTCTATAAATGGAACTAATCATCATTTTTTATATCAGATAACAGGCAATCATCGAGAAATTGCGGTAAGTGCCGTTAATCAAAATGTTTCTAAAAAAGTTGACGGCATCAAACAATACTGGCAATTATTTACATATCTTTGAATTTCTGGTAATGTTTTCCAGCCAAAAAAATGGATATGTTTACTTTTATTTGCCAATTCCAAAAGTTCGGATTCATAGTTTCCAGCACCAAAGACAAACAAAGAAAAAGGTAAATCTCCTTTCGCCAAAAACATACGGATTACCGCCAAAATAGCATCAAATCCTTTTTCTTGTTCCAATCTTCCAAAGTAAAGAAATCCTTTCATTGTTTAGTTTATAGGGTTGTTAAAAACGAAAGTATAGTTATAAATTTATCGTATTTTCTCTTTTCCATTCTTCAATTTTTTTTGTATGTCCGCTCAAAAGAATTTCTGGAACTTTGTATCATTCTACAATTTCGGGTCTTGTGTATTGTGGATATTCTAAATTATTCATATTTTGTTCTATAGTATAACTTTCATCTTTTCGGCTATTTTCTTCTTTAATTACATTAGGAATCAATCTTACAATAGCTTCAGTCATAGTCATAGCCGGTATTTCTCCGCCAAGTGTAATAAATTTACCCAATGAAATTTTCGAAAAATGATTAGGATATTTTTTCATCATATATTGTTCAAAACGATAATCTATTCACTCATATCTTGCACAAACAAAAAGGATATGTTTCATATTTGAAAATTCATGAGCATGTTTTTGACAAAAAATTTCTTTACTTGGAGATAAAAAAATAATTCTCCATTTTTTACATCTTTTATTGAGTTTATTTTCTTTTATTACATATTCAACAGCGTCTATTAAAGGTTGAGCTTTCATTAAAAGACCAGTTCATCAACCGTAAATTTCATCATCTACCTGTTTATGTTTGTCAGCACAAAAATCTCTTGGATTTATCCAAGAAAAAGAAATTATGTTTTTATTTTGTGCTTTTTCCACCAAAGATGTTGCCAAAAAACTTTGAAATATTTCAGGGAAAATAGATATATAGGTAATTTTCATTACTAGGAATTAAAATATAAGGAAACCATTACAATCATTTAGCTATATATTGAACAATTCTTATAATAGAATACGAACAGATGACTATCAGTAATCAAATAAATGAATTTTTCAACCCTGCTTTTGCTTTTGTTGGATCTTTCCCATTAACTCCAGCAAAAATAAACATTAATCCAGAAACAATAATTGCAATAGTTATAACCGTTCCTATAAAAAATGTTGCAGATAATAAAATATCTTGAACCAAAAGCTCGGGAGACGAACTATCAGCTACAGTATTTTTTATACCAAGAAATTGGTAAATATTAAATTTACACTGACCATTAAGAAGGCATGTTGAATTCAAAGTTATTCCCATACTTTCTTGAGCAAATGTTATATTTTGAAAAAAAAGTAACAAAATTACAAGTATTCCCCAAATTTTTTTCATATATATATACAAGGTAAAAAATAAATCTGATCTATTTGCTTAATTTTATACATATTTTATCTTTTATTGCAAATCCAAACATTTTCATTACTTATAAGCATTCATTATAAATTATTTATTAAAACTATTCATGTTCTTATTAAAAGATAAACTTCGTCAGGTAATAGCAAAAAAGCATCTTACAAAAAATATGATAGGTGTCATTGCTATAAATGCAGTTAGAGATTATTTTTGATTTACAAACAATCCTTTATTAATTGAATGATTTATTAATTTTGATATAGTGTATATAAAAACTACACAACAACATATTAAAATAAAAATATTTCAAGAAAAACAAGTATTAATAAAAATAATTACTGATGCTATACAAGCAGTATGATACAATAAAACAATAAAAGATATTCGTACAAAATAAAACTAAAAAATCACTTGCATTTTCTAAGTATATTTGTATACAATCTTCCGCTTAAATATTTTTTTCGTGTACAAAATAGTATGCAAATAATTATTGTGATAAAGTAAGGGCATATAGCTCAGTTGGTTAGAGCGCATCTCTGATAAGGATGAGGTCGGTGGTTCGAGTCCACCTATGCCCACCAGTAATAAGCCAGAGTAGCTCAGTGGTAGAGCAGAGGCCTGAAAAGCCTTGTGTCGGCAGTTCAATTCTGCCCTCTGGCACCACTTATTTCTCGGGGATTAGCTCAGATGGCTAGAGTGCCTGGTTTGGGACCAGGAGGTCGCGAGTTCGAGTCCCGCATCCCCGAAATGTCTATGTTTGTCTATAATTGTATGTTACTAGTACAATGATCTGTAATAATTAGATTAATTACTAGTACAAAATGTTTTGAAAACAATGATATGCTTAAAATAATGAGCAATCATAGGTTACGAGACAAAACTTTTTTTTACAAAAAAGACTTGCAATAATAAGTTGAATCAATAAACATAGCCAGGTTGATTAAAGTATCTTATTTTTAATTTTTTAAATACTTATGTTATGGTAAAAGTACACGTAAATGTAGGAACTATTGGTCACGTAGATCACGGTAAGACTACATTAACAGCTGCAATTACAACAG
>CAZPFR010000003.1:41850-52353 GCA_964586005.1 uncultured Candidatus Peribacteria bacterium
ATAATGCTCCAGAAGAAAAAGCAAGAGGTATTACTATTAACACAAGACACGTTGAGTACGAAACAGAAGAGAGACATTATGCTCATATTGATTGTCCAGGACATGCCGATTATGTTAAAAACATGATCGTTGGTGCTGCTCAAATGGATGGTGCTATTTTGGTTGTTGCTGGAACAGATGGTCCAATGCCGCAAACAAGAGAACATATTCTTTTGGCAAAACAAGTTAATGTACCAAAGGTTGTAGTGTTTTTGAATAAATGTGATATGGTTGATGATCCTGATATGTTGGATTTAGTTGAAGAAGAAATTAGAGATTTATTGAAAAAACAAGGTTATGGTTTAGATAATCCAGTACCTATTATCAGAGGTTCAGCTTTGAAAGCTGTTGAAAATCCAACTGATGCAGAAGGTGCTGCTAAGCCTATTTGGGAATTGTTAAATGCTCTTGATACATATATTCCAGTTCCTGTAAGAGATAATGAAAAACCTTTCTTGATGCCAGTTGAAGATGTATTTTCAATTAAAGGTAGAGGAACAGTTGCTACAGGAAGAATTGAAAGAGGTATTGTAAAAATGAATGATGAAGTTGAAATTCTTGGTCTAGGTGCGGAACCACAAAAAACAGTTATTACTGGAGTTGAAATGTTTCATAAACAATTTAATGAAGCAGAAGCTGGTATGAATGTAGGTCTTCTTCTTAGATGAATTGATAAAGATAATATTGAAAGAGGTCAAGTTCTTTGTAAACCAGGTACAGTTAAGGCTCACAAAAAATTTGAAGCTGAAGTGTATGTATTAAAGAAGGAAGAAGGTGGAAGACATACTCCGTTTATGACGGGATATAGACCACAATTCTATATGAGAACTACAGATGTTACTTGAAATATTACATTAAAATCAGGTGTTGAAATGATTATGCCTGGAGATAATGCTAAAATAGATGTTGAACTTATTTATCCAGTTGCTATGGAAGATGGATTAAGATTTGCAATTAGAGAATGAGGAAGGACTGTTTGAGCATGAGTTGTTACAAAGATTAACGACTAATTTATTATTTAGTGCCTAGTTTCGCTTTTGTGAAGCTAGGACCTAAATATTAAGTTTTTTTATTTGTTTGTTTGTTGATATGTCAGAGAAACAAAAAGCTGTTAAAAAAGAAGCAAAAGCAAAAATGAGAATTAAATTAAAGAGTTATGATGCAAAGATGTTAGAATCTTCAGTTGGAAAAGTTGTTAGTCTTCTTATAAAATCTTGAGCTGAAATAAAAGGTCCAATACCTTTGCCAAAAAAAAGAAAATTATATACGGTATTGAGAGCTAACTTTAAATACAAAGATGCAAGAGAACAATTTGAAAGAATAACATATTCAAGAATGATAGATGTTGTTGAATCTTGAGCAAAGACAGTAGAATATTTACAAAATCTTGCTATTCCTGTTGGAGTTTTGGTTGATGTAAAGGTATTCTAAATAATATTTTTTAGTTAATGAAAATTATAATAATGAATAAAGGGTGAGTAGTTGTAAAAAAACAAGAAATGACAAAAGTTTGGATTGATGATAAATTTGTTCCAGTAACTATAGTTAAAATTATTCCTCAAGAAATTGTAAGATATAAAAATCAGGAAAAAGATTGATATTCTGCTGTTGTTATTGGTCTTGATAAAAAAGAAAAACAATCAAAGAAATGAACAAAAACAGTATATGCAGATATGGTAGAATTCAAAGTTGATGATGAGTATACTCAAAAAAATCAGATTACAAATGTAATTGATTTAGATACTATTCAATGAGCGGAGTTTGTTGATGTAACTTGAATATCAAAATGAAAAGGTTTTCAATGAATGGTAAAAAGATGTCATGCTAAAGGAATGTGAGCAACTCATGGTCATAAGTTTACAAGAACATGATGATCAAAAGGAAATAGAAAACCAAGAAGAACATTAAAATGACATCCTCATGCAGGTCATATGTGAGCAGAGCGTATTACCTTGAAGAAAATAAAGGTTATAGATTCTTTTGTTAGAGAAAACGAAAATCTGATTGTATTAAAGTGATCTCTGCCTGGTGCTTACAATGGAATGTTAAAATTGGTAATAAATTAAAATTATATTATTCTTAATTCTTAAATTTATATAACATGGTATATTCTGTAGATATATATGATAAAAAAGGGAAAGTAGTTTCCGCAGTAAATCTTGATGAAAATATTTTCTCTGAAGGAAATATTAATAAATCATTAATTCATGAATATATACTCTTGCAATCTAGCAATGCTCGTAATAATATTGCTTGTGTTAAATGAAGAGGTGATATAGCTGGTTCATGAAGAAAAATATTTAAACAAAAATGAACTGGAAATGCTAGAGCTGGAGATAGAAACTCTCCTGTAAGAAAATGAGGATGAGTTGCTTTTGGTCCTAGAGGAGAAAATAATTTTGAAAAAGCGATGAATAAAAAAGCTAGAAAAATTGCATTATATTGAATGTTAACCCTAAAGGTAAAAGATAGCGGTGTGATGTGATTGGAGGATTTTGATTTCGATGCTCCTAAAACAAAAGATATGGTAGATATTATTAAAAATATTTGATTAGATAGTAAAAAAATTCTTGTTGTTTTGAATGAAAAAAACGAAAACATATCTAAATCATTAAGAAATATTGAGAATGTAAAATATATTACAGTTAAATATTTGAATCCTTTGGATATAATGTGAGCAAAAAAGATTGTATTCTTTGAATCAGCTCTAAAAACAATTAATTCAAAATAGTTTATTTGATCTTACGAAAATAAGCATGGTATTTAAACAAACACTACAACAAAGAGCAAAAAAGAACATTGAGAACAAAATTGTAAAAAAGTTCTCTATATATGATGTTATTCTTGCTCCAATAGTAACAGAAAAGGCTTACAAATTTCATGAAACTGAAAATAAATATTGTTTTAAGGTCCACAAAGGAGCTAATAAAAACGATGTTAAAACAGCTATTCAATATTTGTATAAAGTTACTCCAGAATCAGTTAATATTGTAAATGTTGTTTCGAAAAACAGAACCCAAAGGGGTTTGGTGAGAAAATCTTACAAGAAAGCTATTGTGACTTTATCAAAAAAAGATAAAATAGAGGTTTGATTATAAGATATATTTATGTTTTGATTATTATTCTACTATGGCAATAAAAAAATATAAACCATATACGCCTTCTAGACGTTATATGGTTGGATACGACTTCAGTGAAATTACAGCAAAAAAACCAGAAAAATCTTTGGTTACCTTTTTGTGAAAAACATGAGGAAGAAATAATCAAGGAAGAGTTACTTCAAGATGGATATGATGAGGACATAAAAGATTGTACAGAACTATAGATTTTAGAGGATACGATAAATTAGATATTCCTGCAAAAGTAGCTTCAATTGAATATGATCCTTATAGAACAGCTAGAATAGCTCTATTAAATTATGTAGATGGAGAAAAAAGATATGTTTTAGCTTGGAAATGAATAACTATTGGAGAAGAAGTTATAACTTGAAAAAATTCTCCTATAAAAGCAGGAAATAGAAAACAACTCAAAGATATACCTGAAGGTATGAATATTTTTGCATTAGAAGTTACTCCTTTCTCAAAAGGAAAATTGATTAAAACAGCAGGATCTTATGCTAGTATTGTTGGTAAAGATGAACAGCAAAAGAAAGTATTTGTAAAAATGCCATCAGGAGAAGTAAGAAAATTTAATGAAGATTGTTGGTCTACAATATGAGAAATATGAAATGATCAGCATCAGAATATTGTTATTGGAAAAGCAGGAAGACAAAGATGGTTATGAAAAAAACCTAGAGTTCTTGGAAAAAATATGAATCCTGTTGATCATCCGCATGGAGGTTGAGAATGACACTCTCCAATTGGTTCTAAGGTAGGTCCAAAATCATTTAGTTGAAAGAATGTATCTGCTTGAATAAAAACAAGAACTAATAAAAAATGGTCTACAAAATTTATCGTTTCTAAAAGAACAAAAAATTAATTTTTAATTATTAGTTATTAATTAATATGGTAAGATCGCTAAAAAAAGGGTTTTATGTTAATCCAAAGATAGAAAAGAAAATTAAGGATATGACATCTTCTTGAGATAAAAAAATTCTAAAAACTCGAGATAGAGCATGTCAAATTACTCCTGATATGTTATGATTTACTTTTGCAGTACACAACGGAAAACAATTTGTTAGTGTATATATCACAGAAGATATGATGTGACATAGATTAGGAGAATTTGTTCCAACAAGAACATTTAGGGGTCATCCTTTTTAATGAAAATTTATTTTAAACCTAACATTAGTAATAATGAGTAATAGTATGTCAGCTACATTGAAATATGCACTGGTTTCTCATATAAAGATGGAACTAATAGCAAAATTAGTTAGAGGAAAAAAGGCTGAAGAAGCTTTGGAAGCATTAGAATTTGTTCCAAATAAGGCAGCAAAAACTCTCTACAAAGTAATAAAATCAGCAATCAATAATGCAGTTAAAAATGCAAATAAGGATATACACAGTTTATATATTGAAACCGTTGATGTTTGAGCTGGTCCAAAATTAAAAAGAATCAGATTTACCTCTAGATCTAGAATTAGTCATTACGCTAAATATAGATCATTTGTGAGAATTGTTTTAAATAGTAAATAATCTTTGATATGTGACAAAAAGCAAATCCAGTCGGAATGAGAGTTGGTATAGTAAAATCTTGGCCTTGTGAATGGTTTTGAAAAACAAGAGCTTTGGGTTCTGATTTTTTTGTAGAAGATATAAAAATAAGAAAATTTATAGAAAAATCATTTCCTAAAACAGGAATATCAAAGATAGTTATTAGAAAAACAAATAAAGAAGGAGAAATTATTATCTTCACTTCAAAAGTAGGTATTTTAATGGGAAAACAAGGTGCAAAAGTTAAAGAATTTGAAGATGATTTAAAGAAAAAATTTAATAAAGATTTCAAAGTAGTTATAAAAGAGGTGAGAAATCCAGAATTGTCTGCAAAAATAATGGCTGAATTTATTTGTTCTCAATTAGAGGCAAGAATGCCATACAGAAAAGTAGCAAAAAATGTAATCCAAAAAGTGATGGAAAAATGAGCTGCTGGTATAAAAATTCAGATTTGATGAAGACTTTGATGAACAGATATAGCAAGAACGGAAAAATTTATAGATTGAAGAGTTTCTTTGCAAACATTTAGATCAGATATAGATTATTGTCATCTTCAAGCAAAGACAAAATATGGAGTTTTGTGAGTAAGAGTGCGATTACAAAAAGGAGTGTTAAATACAAAAAGTTCAAATACAAAGAAAATTGCTTTATAAAATTTTATTTAATGTGAATTTAAAAAATGTTATTAACGCCAAAAAGATGGAAATATAGAAAACCCATAATTAGATCATTGAAGGGTAAAACAACAAGAGGAGCATCAGTTACTTTCTGAGAATTTTGATTAAAAGCTATAACAAGTGGATATATTTCTAATAAACAATTGGAGGCAGCAAGAAAAGTGATAGTAAGGCACGTTAAAAAAGTTGGTAAATTATGGATTAGAGTATTCCCAGATGTTCCGTTTACAAAAAAGTGATTGGAGATGCCGATGGGATCAGGAAAATGAGACGTTGATATTTATACAGCTCCAGTGAGAAAAGGAAAGATATTATTTGAATTGAGTGGTTTGACTCCAGAACTTGCAAAGGAGGTATTAATAAAATCTTCAAAAAAACTTCCAGTAAAAGCAAGAGTTGTTGCAAAAGGAGAAATTAGATAGTTTTATATATTTTACTATTTGGTGTGATGAAGTGAAAAGCTTTGTTTATGAAAGAGTTGTCATCTAAATCAGTTAAAGAACTTGTTAGTATGAGAAAAAAGTTAAAAAAAGAACTTTTTGATTTGAAAGCAAAAAATACAGTTAGATGATTAAAAGAAACTCATAAAATTGGTGATACAAAAATTAAGATAGCTAGAATAAATACTGTTTTAACTCTTAAGGTTAAAGAAAACTATGGCAATAATATGAAATAAAAACATTAAAGAGTTTATCGGAGAAGTTGTTAGTGATAAAACAGATAAAACTCGTATTGTGTTAGTAAAAACGGTAAGAATACATCCACTTTACAGAAAAAGATTTATCGTAAGAAAAAAATATTATGCTCACGATGAAAATAATACGTCAAAGATGGGTGATACGGTGAAAATCAGAGAAATGACACCGGTAAGTAAACTAAAAAGACGAAAATTAGTATAAATATAATTTTGTTATTTATTTGTTTTTCCAAAAGGAGATGTTAAAACCTGAATCAATAGTTATTGTAGCGGATAATACAGGAGTGAAAAAAGCAAAAATAATCAGAATCCTAAAATCCTCTATGGCAAAAAGTGCTATTATATGAGATAAAGTTGTTGTTGCTATCCAAGAAGTTGCCCCAACATCTACTATTAAAAAATGAGATGTTGCTCAAGCAATTATTGTAAGAACGAGAAAGGAAACAGGAAGAAAAGATTGAACATATGTAAGATTCTGAGATAATGCAGTAATATTAATGACAAAAGATGCAAAAGGTGAAATAAAACCTATTTGAAAAAGAATCTTTTGACCTGTTGCTAGAGAATTAAGAGATCTAGGGTATAGAAATATTACTAATATGGCAGAAGAAGTTGTATAGTAAAGGAATTTTATTTGTTTATATGTGTATCAATGAAAAAATTAAGATCTTGAGATCCAATAAAAGTTATTGCAGGAAAATATAAGGGTAAAATTTCTTCTATTGAAGAAGTATCTGAAGATAAAGTTTGGGTAAAATGATTAAATGAAGTTAAAAAAGCTGTAAAATGAAAAGGATTTATAAAAAAACATCTTCCTATCAATATTTCAAACGTAATGTATTATGATGAAGTTACTAAAAAACCTTCAAAAATAAAAGTTGCTGTTGAAAAAAAGACAGGAAAAAAAATAAGAAAAATTGCAAAAACAGATAAAGAGATAAAATAATTTTATTGTGTTTATAAAATATAAATGAGTGTATTACAACATTTCAATAAGGAAATCATCCCTTCCCTCAAAGAAAAACTAGGGGTTAAAAACATAAACGCCGTACCAAAGGTTGAAAAAATAATTGTATCTATTGGTATCTGATCTTTGGCTACAAGAAAATCTATAAAAGATTTTGAAGAGCTTGAAAAAAATATAACTAAGATAACTGGTCAAAAACCAACGTTAATAAAATCAAAGAAATCTGTATCCAACTTTAAATTAAGAGAAGGTATGCCGGTTATGTATAAAGTTACTTTGAGAAATGTTAGAGCATACGAATTTCTAGATAAATTTGTAAAAGTGGTTTTACCTAGATTAAGAGATTTTGCTGGTTTATCTACAAAATCATTTGATAAAAAATGAAATCTGAATATTGGATTAGTTAATTATAATATTTTTCCAGAATTGGGTGTAGATGAAGTTACTATTCCAATGGGTATTCAGATAACTATTGTAACAACAACTGAAGATACAGAACAATCTAAATCTTTGTTGGAATCATTATGATTATTATTTAAATAATAGAACACTTTAATTTATATTATTAATTCTAATGGCTAGAGCTGCATTGAAAGAAAAACAGTGGAAGATGTTTGAAAAAAGATTTGTAAAAGGTCAAACATTGGCACAAACAACTAAATATTATAATAGATGTAGATTATGTGGAAGATCTAAATCATATATTAGAGACTTTGGTATATGTAGAGTATGTTTGAGAGCATATGCTAGAGAAGGGTTAATTATGTGATTAAGAAAAGCTAGTTGGTAATTTTTTTATTTTGTGAATTGTTAGTAATGAGTTATGTTAATGCTCCTATTCATGATTTGTTGATTAGAATAAAAAATGCTTATATGGCAAGAAAAATACTTGTTGAGTGAGTGTCTTTTTCTAATTTTAGACAAGAAGTTTTGGAATTATTAAAAAAATACGATTTTATCAAAGATATAGAGATCGTTGAAGAAAATGGTAAAAAGATGATAAATATTCATCTGAAACCTGTAAAGGATTCTATTAATGATATTCCGAATATAAAATTTTATTCAAAGCCTTCTAGAGCTTGGTATGTTAGATCAAAAGATATTAACACAGTAGCTGGATGAAAAGGAATTGGAATAATATCAACAAGTCAAGGTCTTATGGCTTCTCATGTTGCTAAACAAAAAAATATCTGAGGAGAATTAATAGCTGAAATTTATTAGAGTTTTATTAATAAATATATATTATGTCAAAAATTGGTAAGAAACCTATCGTTATCAAAGATGGTGTTGAGGCAATAATCAACAATCAAACTGTTATTATAAAATGACCAAAAGGTGAATTATCTTATACATTATTAGATTGAGTGAAAGCCAATATTAATGAGTGAACTCTTGAAATAAGTATAGATAACGATGAAAAGAAAAATCTTCGAGGATTAACAAGAACGTTAATCTCTAATATGGTTGAAGGAGTAACTACAGGATTTGAAAGAAAATTATTGGTTATGGGAGTTTGATATAGTGCCAAGAAAGAATGAGATTGAATTCAATTATCTTTGTGACTTTCTCATAAGGTTAATTTTAAAATACCTGCTTCAATTCAATATGAAGTTGAACAAGATCAAAAAGGTAATTATGTAATTACTTTAAGATCTATAGATAAACAATATCTTTGAGAAGTAGCATCAAAAATAAGAGATCTTAGAAAACCAGAACCTTACAAAGGAAAATGAATCAGATATTTTGATGAAATAGTAAAATTAAAAGCTGGAAAAACAGCTAAGAAATAAAGTTAGTTAATAATACACTATTTATTTGTATTGTATATAGTCATGCAAAATTTAAAACCAACAACAAAAGGTAAATTAGAAAGTTTTTTGAGAAGAAAAAATAGAGTAAATACTCATATAAAATCTCAACATCCTGATTTTAGAATTGTTGTAAATAGATCAAACAGATATATAAAAGCTCAATTATTGGATAAAGCATGAAATGTATTAGGGTTTGTATGTGATAAAGAATTATCATGAGAAACTAAATCACAAAAAGCACATCAAGCATGATTGGCTTTAGCAAAAATAATAAAAGATAAAAATATTGAAAAGGTTGTTTTCGATAGAAATGGATATTTATATCATGGAAGAGTAAAATCTTTTGTAGAATGAATTAGAGAAGGTTGAGTAACTTTATAAGTATTGTTTATTTATCATATAATCTATTGTGTTAATGAAAGCTGGTAATAAAGATAAGACAAAAAAAGAATTTGATGAATTGTTGCTAGAGGTAAGAAGAGTAACAAGAGTTACTACATGATGAAGAAGAATGTCATTTAGAGCAACTGTTCTTGTTGGAAATAAGAAATGAAAGATAGGAGTCTGAATTGCAAAAGGTGCTGATGTTTCAATAGCAGTATCTAAAGCTTCTCGTGAAGCATATAAAAATATATATATAGTACCTATAACAAAAGATAATACAGTTCCTTATCTAAAAGAAGTAAAATATAAATCATGTATTGTTAGATTAATTCCTGCAAAAGCAGGTACAGGTTTGAAAGCATGATCTTCTGTAAGATGAGTATTAGAATTAGCAGGATACGAAAATATGTTATCAAAAATTATTGGTTCTAATAATAAATTAAATAATGCTATTGCAACTGTAAAAGCATTATCATGATATAAACATAAAGATTTTTTCTCTGATCTTTTAAACGGTAAAGCAAAAAAAGATAGTCAAGAATCAGAAAGTATAAATGAAACTACTGCCAGTGATGTTGTTTCAGAAAAAAAAGTCGAAGTTAAAGAATCTAAAATAGCAACAAAAACAGAAAAAAAGACCCCACAAAAAAAGACTGTTAAAAAATAATTTTTAATTATTGTGCTTGTACTACTAATGAAACTACATACGCTCCAAAGAAGTAAATGAATTATTTCAAAATCCAAAAGAATTGGAAGATGAAACGGTTCTTGAAAAGGAAATTATTCAACAAAAGGTTTAAAATGACAAAAAGCAAGAAGTGGTTCTACTACAAGACCATTTTTTGAATGAGGTCAGACTTCTATTGTACAAAGAATTCCAAAAGCAAAAGGATTCAAAAGACATTTCAAATTAATAAAAGAAGTTGTTATAGTTAATCTTTGAAATCTAAATGCTGATGCAAGAATTGTGGAATGAATGGAAATTTCAAAAGAAATATTAAAATCTTTATGATATATAAAGACAATAAAATCTTGTGTAAAAATACTTGGAAACTGAGATTGGACAAAAAAAGTAATTTTCACTGATATTGATATCTATTCTAAGTCAGCACAAGAAAAAATAGCAAATCCTACAGCAAAGAAAGCTGAAAAATCAGTAGAAGAAAAAGTAGAAAAGAAAGCTCCAGTAAAGAAAGCTGAAAAGCCAGTAGAAGAAAAAAAAGAAAAGAAAGCTCCAGTAAAGAAAGCTGAAAAGCCAGTAGAAGAAAAAAAAGAA
>CAZPFR010000003.1:52453-64874 GCA_964586005.1 uncultured Candidatus Peribacteria bacterium
AGAAAAGAAAGCTCCAGTAAAGAAAGCTGAAAAGCCAGTAGAAGAAAAAAAAGAAAAGAAAGCTCCAGTAAAGAAAGTTGAAAAGCCAGTAGAAGAAAAAAAAGAAAAGAAAGCTCCAGCGAAAAAAGCTCCTGCTAAGAAAGTAGAAAAAAAATAAAAAATTAATGTATAATGTATAGTTTATAGACATAATTTGCCCATATAAATTATTCGCTTTAAACTATAAACTAATATATTTATATACCTAGAGTTATCTCATGAATAAACTTATCAAAAAGATACAAGACATCTTTGAGAACAAATCATTAAAAAATAAAATATTGTTTACTTTAGGGATGTTAGCGTTATATAGACTACTTGTTTTTATTCCAGTTCCCTTTGTAGATATTACAGCATTAATGAGTAAAACAATTGATGCAACAGGTTCTGGTCTTGGGTATTTTGTAATGCTTCTTTGATGAGCATTAGATAGTTTCTCTATTATTGCAATAGGTTTGGCTCCATATATTAATGCGTCAATTATTATGCAACTTATGGGTTCCGTTGTTCCAAAATTAGAAGAACTAACAGAACAATGAGAAGCTGGTCAACAAAAAATTCAACAATACACAAGATATCTTACTTTACCACTAGCATTTTTGCAAGGTATTTGAATGGTATATTTTATTAATTATATGCTAGGAGGAAATATTATTGCTACAACATTGCCAAATATATTGTTGTCTGCATTTGTAATGACTGTTTGAGCTATGTTATTAATGTGGATTTGAGAACTTATTACAGAAAAAGGAATAGGAAACTGAGTATCTATTTTGATTTTTGCATCAATTGTAGCAGGAATTACTCAACAAGTATACGGGGAATTTTCAGGAACAACTAATGTAATATGATTGGTAATCTTTATGTTGCTTATTGTCTTATTATTAGTAGTTCTTTCCATACTTATTCTCAAAACAATAAAAGAAATTCCTATAGTGTATTCTAGAAGAGGAAAAGTTCAAGAGTCTTCATTCTTGCCAATTCCTCTTAATCCAGTATGAATGATACCAATCATATTTTCTATTGCTTTTGTATCATTTCCATATCTTCTTTCAAAGTTAATTGTTCAATTTCAACCAATGAATGAAAAATTAATGTCTATGGCTAATTGGATAGAAGTAAATCTTAATATTTATAGTCAAAATCCTTGACCATTAGCAATATTATTTTACTTTATTCTTATTATTGTATTTACGTTCTTTTATACATTGATTGTATTCTCTCCAGATAAGATTAGTGATAATATACAAAAAAGAGGTGGATTTATTCCATGAATCAGACCAGGAAAAGAAACAGCTAAATACATTAACGGAATTCTAATGCATCTTTGTCTTTGATGAGGTATTGGTTTAGGATTAGTTGGTATTTATAGTTATATATGGACATATATTCCATTTGTGCAAGATATTATCCAATCAGTAGGTTCTCTTCCAATGATAGTTACTTGATCATGAGTTATTATTATCGTATGAGTGGTAACAGATGTTATAAACAAATCGAAAACAGAATTATTAATGCAAAAATATGACACCAGTGATCTTGATAAACTTTCAAAAAATATTAATAAATTATAAAAATAAAAAATCTGACTTCGTAATGGATAGTCAGATTTTTTTGTAAATAAAATTATTTAATTTCAATTTTTTCTAAATACCAAATACGAATAGATAATAGGAATAATAACAGTAATAATTATACAAACAATAAATGAAATCAGAATATATTTTTGAATAAAAGCCTGTCCAAAAAAAATTAATCAAGATAATATCCAAAGCCATGAAGCAAATTTATGAGTTTTATTTCGAACATTTTCATTTGCAATAGTTCGAGGAGTTTTGATTCCGACAAAAAAGTTGTGTTTAATTTTTCCCATATATATTCCCATCAAGGCAAACAGTACACCTAATCCAAACAACATAAAACTATTGATAGAATATTCTGGATTAAGAATTACAAACAAACTTACAAAATGCGTATATGCCATAAAACCAATAAGAACAAACTGCATACTTTCCCAAGTGTTTTTAAATTTTTCATAATTGGCTTTCTTTGGATCTATTTTGGGTAAAAATCGAAATAAAGTAATCATTGCCAACACAATTAGCGGTATACTCAATATGGCCCCCATTTTGGTTCAATATCAATCAACCTGACCTTGGATGTTTCGGTGTCTTGGAGTTGGTTCTGGAAGTTGATCGTATACATATCATCCCGTCAGGAGCATAGCAACTACTAATCAAATTTTTATCCCCAAAAGGGCAAATGTTTTTTTGTTTGTCATTGAGTTGGTGATATAAATATAAAATATGTTACATATATAAAGAATCTGACTTCTTCAATTATATTCGAACTATTATTGGAAATCAAGTGGAAAATTTGAAAATTAGATTGTAATTTTATCATAAATATATATAATGTCAATAATATAATCACCTAAAAATTCCTAAAAATTTTCAAAAATTTTGGAAATACATATAATATATATAATACTTTACATACTATATAGTATAAATGACAAACAATGTAAAAACTAATAAAGAAAATTTTATAGAAACACTAAAAAAAGCATTTAAATATCAATCTTTGAAAGACAAAGTACAAAACAATATATTTGAAGAAATTACATCTAATCCTGAAGATCTCAATAAAGATAAAGAGATACTAATAAATTTTAAAGGATCATATGCTCTTTATGAACAATTGATGAAAAAACCGAATATGCTCACTTCAGATAAGAAAAATATGCAAAAAAGTATTGAATATCTTATAGAAAAAAAAATGGATACACCTGAAAATTTCAAGAAATTAGAAGCAATTAATTATGGAAATAATTTTATTGAAATAGGATGAGTAAGATTTTCTAGAGAAAAATTGATTCCTCAAGGAAAATTTAAATCAAAAATTTATCAAGACCATTATAGAAGACCTATTTTGAAAAGTAATAAAAAAGGTATTTTTAAAGCCAAATATAATAATCAAGATGAATATTATTTTTCTCTAGATGCTTATATTGAAGAAACTAAAAATCAAGGAAAAAAAAGTATAGAAGATAATCATATAAGAAAAGCTTTGGAAGCATTACCAGGAGATTTTGTTAATGGTGATTGGTATTATTGAGCCAATATTTTAGCAAATATATTAAATATATCACAATCTGGCTGTGTGCAAATAGATCGTAATAATTATTATGGTAAATTGCTGGATGGATTCGGATGTCTAGGTTGTGCTTCCAAAGTTGGTACTGATAGTATGCGATCTTTTCAATTTCTTGATAATGGTGGAGTTCTTTATAATAAATGTGAAACTGATATTGCTAGTCCTTGTTCGTTTATTATAGAGTAATAATTGGTTTCTATAATTTAATTAATAAAAAAATAATTTACAAAAACATATGGAGAGAAAATGAGACAATCATTTCTCTCTTTTTTTCAAAAAAATCAGTTAAGATTGTTTTTCTACTCCTTTTTCCTACACTGACTTAGCTAGATATAGCTTTATAAAAATCAATAAATCAACACCATCTGTAGTCAAAGCCAGAATTCAATTCAAACCAGAAAT
Organism: uncultured Candidatus Peribacteria bacterium; assembly: GCA_964586005.1. GTDB lineage: Bacteria > Patescibacteriota > Gracilibacteria > Absconditabacterales > Absconditicoccaceae > UBA5124. The sequence continues at coordinate 56,051 of CAZPFR010000003.1, forward strand.
AAATCCAAACAATAAAATTGCTTTGACGAAGGATTAATTTTGTTTGTTTTTTATTGTGAGAAGATTAGTAACTTTACAACTTTGATAACTATGATTATGAAAACACTTAAATGAATTAAAATTGAAAAAATAGGATATGGAGGAATTGGTCTTGCCAGAATGCCAGATGGTAAGAGAATTCTGATAAAATGATGAGCTCTTCCAGGAAATGTAGTTGACCTCAGAATTGTTAAACAAAAAAAAGATTATGTAGAAGCTCATATCACAGAGATAAAAAGTTATGATAAAAATATTATAGATGCAGATCCATTTTGCTCTCATTTTTTTTCAACACAAAACAACAAAGAACTCACTGATCAAGAAAAAACAACTATTGGTTGTGGCGGGTGTAAACGACAAATGATGAGCTACCCAAACCAGCTCAATCTCAAACAACAAATTATTGAAGATGCTTTTACTAAAATAAAAAAATTAGTACCAGAATTAGCAATACTTTCCATTATTTGATCACCTCAAGAAAAAAACTATAGGAATAAAATCGAATTCAGCTTCGGAAAATATGTTATAAAAAAAGAAGAAAAATTAGAATTTTTATCTAATCGAAGTCTTGGTTTTCATAAGCAAGGAGAATTTAGTAAAATTGTAAATATTCATCAATGCGGCCTTATTTCAGAGAAAGTAAATCAATTATTCGAGTACATAAAAAACATGTTATATGAATCAGGTTTGCCGGTATATGACCAAAAAACACATAAGGGATTCTTTAGACATTTTGTTATTAGAGAATGAATAAATACCAATCAAGTATTGATAAATTTGGTTGTCTCTGACCAATTTTTGGTAGCAGAGGACAAAAAACAATTTTGGGAAGATTTATTGTTGAAAGTACAAAACGACAATTATATCAAAGAAGTAGTGACTACATTTGTGGTTACCTACAATAATGGGTTAGCGGATGTTACTCATAGCCCAGATAGTGAAACAAAAATAATTACGGGAGAATGATTTATTTATGATAAATTAATTTTTAAACAAGAAAATAATTCTGAAGAAAATCAAGAATCTGATTCTATTGACGTTAGTTTTAGAATTTCACCGTTCTCATTTTTTCAAACAAATACTCTTGGGGCACAGCTTCTTTTTCAAACAGCAGCAAAAATGGTCGGATACACAAAAGGCACCATTTTGGATTTGTATTGTGGAACAGGAAGTATTTGAATTAGTTTTTTGAAGTTGTGAATGGGAGATAATTTGGTAGGAATAGAAATTGTAGAAGAAGCAATTGTAGATGCTTGGCACAATGCCAAGATAAGTCTGGGGGATCAAGAGGTATTCTTCGCAGCTACCCCCGCAGAAAAAGCATTTACGACAGTACCAGAAATTACTCAGAAGCTAAAAAATTTGTGACTTGTCGTAGTTGATCCCCCAAGAGATTGACTCCACAAAAACGTAATTTCTACACTTGCTCAACTCAGAAAAGAACATAATTTTAAATTGCTTTATATTTCTTGTAATCCAGTAACAATGGCAAGAGATATTGAGTTACTTTTACAGCAATGATTTTCTCTCAAACAAATTCAACCTGTCGATATGTTTCCTCAAACACATCATATTGAAACTATCTGAATTTTGGTATAAACAACTCTTAAATATGAGAACTAATTTTTAGAAATCAACAACAAAAAAGATAAAAAAAGAATGAAATCATCAACAATCTACTATTACCCGTAGTCAAAGATAAGAATGCAATCTAAACAAGAAGCAAATTTCAAATAAATATTGCTTTGATGATGGATAAATTTTATTTATTTTTTATTGCTCGATAATACTGATTTATAATTTATTTTTACATCCCAAAATGGAAAGATACCAACAAATAATGAATTTTATGAGAGAAATAGAAAAAATGAAATTAGTGACTAGGCTTTCTATTCTATCAGACCAAAAAACTCAAGAAGATGATACTCAACATTCTCGACATATGGCAATAATGCTTATGTGCCTAAAGGATGAACTTTGATTGGAATTTGATCTACTCAAAACAATGAAAATGATTATTATCCACGACCTTTGAGAAATTTATGTTGGAGATTCTTTTATTGCTTTTGATAAAGAAGCCAAGAAACTCAAAGATCAAAAGGAAGATGAATCTTTGAAAAAAGTTATATCTTTGTTGCCAGATGATTTGAAAAATGAATTTTATAATCTTGTCCAAGAGTACAATAAAAGAGAAACTATTGAATCAAAAATTGTTAAAGCATTAGACCAAATCCAATATAATATTCAATATTTGAGTAGTGGTTGATTATATAAATGAAAATATGTAGATTTTGAACGATCAGCAGACCAAGACTATCAATATGGCAAATCAAAAGTAGAATTTAATCAGTATTTTTTTGAAATGTTCAAAAAGCTAATAGAAGAAGCAAGACAATATGATTAAATAATAATGATAAATAAGTACCTGAATTTAATATGTTTACTATTATTTGATTATTATAAACCAATATTTACAATATAAATCAAGAAAGAGAAAGATTCCCATATCCGAAGGGCCGATACTTTCTCTTTCATGTTTGCTGAGATTATAATAATACCAAAAAAGAAAAAAACTGACAAACCTAAGACAGAATATAATCTGTAATTTTATACATTAGAAATGTACGATATGAACTATAAACACACTCAAATTAGTTATTTGATGATGATTGTAACATTAATCGTGTTGTTGTTTTTTGCATGGATGTATATTACTAGTATTGCTGAACCAGCTTCAGTCGATTCTGGACCAAATCTTCTTATAAATAGTATAATGGTAGCAATTGTATGTATTCTTGTTTCCTTTACATCTCTCCAAGTAAGTATTGATAAAGAATATGTACAAATCAAATTTGGCTACGGTATTTACAAAAAAAAATTTGCTCTTGATGAAATTCTATCTGTTAAAACCGTAAAAAATCATCGATATTATGGTTGGGGCATAAGAATACGATTATGGCCAAAAATGTGGATTTATAATGTCTCTGGTTTTGGTGCTGTTGAAATAAGAATGAAAAATGGAAAAATTTATAGAATAGGTACAGATGAACCCAAAAAATTAGAACAAACAATTATTAATTCAAAAGATCAATAAGTCTTTTTATTAAATTTTTGACATTTGTCATTAACCTTGAAATCTCAATCAAAATCCTTACATACATCAACACAATTTTTAATTTGTAATAAAGGGGAATGAAAAAAAATATTATTGTAATAGGAATCTGATTATCTTTGATTCTTGCAGGATGTACTACAAAGAATCCAACAGAAAATACAGAATCTACTAATCAAAATACAACACAACAAGAAACTTTATCTACTAATACAAAAGAAATGTGTGCAAGTACAATAAAAGATTATTTAGCAAAAGCTGATCTCGTAGGTAAATGAGACAAAGTTGTAGAAAAATGACATCAAATAACTGTTCATTATGTGTGAAGATTAAATGATGAAGAAGTTTTTGATACTAGTGTAGAAGAAATTGCAAAAGCATGCGGAAAACACTCTCCAATGAGAAATTATAATGAAGGACTTGCCTTTACTGTAGGTGCTTGACAAATGATAGCTGGATTTGATAAAGGAGTAGAAGGAATGAAAATTTGACAAACAAAAACAATAACAATCCCAGCAAAAGACGCTTACGGTGAATGGTCAGAAAAAAATATGATAGAAGTAGAACGTAGTCAATTACCAGAAGGTGAATATGAAAAAGGAATGAAGTTATCTAGTGCAATGGGACAAACATTTACCGTACAAGAAGTAAAAGAAAAATCAGTAATTCTCGATGCAAATCATGAATTAGCTTGAAAAGATCTAATTTTTGATATTACTCTTGTAGAAATAAAATAATAGTCACTAAAATATAATTGTAAAGTCCCCAAGAGAAGAAGAATCCTTATCAACAGGTTTTCTTACTACTATTTTGATATTGTAGTTTCCAACAGTAGCTGCTCATTGAATTGTAAAAAACTTATCAGCTACAGGTTGTGGAAATCAAAACTTATATTCCAGAAAAGGATAAATATTTTCGTTTTGAGTATGAACTAAATTTACTAATGATAATCATAATTTTAATCAACTAGTATTACTTGTAAGAAGAGAGTCAAATCATATCCCTGTCATAATATCTTGTGAAGAGATAACATTATGCCCACTAAGATTGTTATTTTGATCAGCTAAAGGGCTAAATTTTTTATCTGGATCTCAAAAATAAATATTTCAAGTTTGATCAATAATAGATTCTCTAATGATATTATCTTCTGGCTCGTTAATAAATACTCAACTAAAATAAAAAACAGAAACTGTTGGTATAATAGAAAAAGGAGTACCTAGATAATTACCTTCAAGATTTCGATTTACAAGAATATCATCAAAAATTCAATCTTTATTCTGATCACAAGCAGGAGTATCTTTACCAAAACAAATTGGATTATTTCCAAATATACTTTTTGCTTTTGGAGGTACTCTAATGATTCAAGAAAAGAAACCTCATGAAAAATGATTAATATCTGAGTCAACTGTTCATGTATAATAACGATTAACGTTAGAAATATTATCATAACTTAGAATTATTTTTTCCGACAAAAAGTAGGGAAGTTTATTGTAATTACTACTATCTGTTCATGCAGTTAGAAGATATTCTATATTTCATTGTCAACTTTGTGGAATAGATAATGTTCTTGATGAGATATTCCAAGAAAGCCCATTATTATTATTGGTAAGTAATCCAAATTTTCATGACAATGAATCACTTTTGGGTCCAAAAGAATTTGTTCAAAAAAATCATCATGATCATTCAAATCCAGCTTGTCTATATTTAAGAACTAATTGAGCTCTTTCTAGAGAAGACATAGCTCCATAATAAGCACTATTAAAATGTACAATATTTCATATATTTTCGATAAACGGAGCAAATACAGAATACACAGCACTGAGTATTCACATGAGAACAATTAAAATAATAATAATTAGAATAACAAACACGTTTGGAATGTAGATAATAAAACTATGGGTTATTACGAGTTATTAAAGTCTGATATTGTCAATAAATAAGTCCAAACATAGCCATAAAAGGATAAACAATCATTCTATCAACAAAACTATGCAGAACAAGTCAACAAATTCCAAGTCATACAATTCCTAGAGACAAACTAAATAAAAGATAACTTATATATTTTTGTTGTTTAGTATATTTTCCTTGAAAACTGGAAAATAATGCTTTTCATCAAACCCAAATAAACCAAAAATAAATGAACATCCAAGCAATAAATCAAAAGAATCAATATTCAATCCATATTTGCAGAAATTGATTTTCAGGGTTATATGCTTGGTCTTTTCATAAATGATGAGATGCAGGTCATGCGGTACCTGGTCAATCTCAAAACCAAGGGCTATTTCCTATTTTTTCAAGAGCTATTTTAAGATTTGTAAAATGACCAGTGTTAGAAAATTGTCTGTTAATAATTTGATCTCTTCAAAGATAAGTAACTCATCAAAAAATAAGTAAAATAGGAATTCATCAATATATAAGCGCTTTTTTAAGATCCCTTCTGTATTCAATACCTAGTATAATAATAGTTTGAAAAATCCAAGCTAGCCAAGCAGCTCTAGAAAAAGTAGATAATACAGCAATTCAATAAAGAAATCATCAACTAACAAAGGCTTTCCAACCTCTTTTTTTAATTACTAAAGCAAAAAACATAGGCCAAAAAGCAACCAAGAAAAATCCTCGACTTATAGGTCTTTCAAACAAAAATTGATTACGAACATATCCTGTTTTGTATTGAGAATAATATGCAGCAGGAGGCGCTATACCAATATCTCATTCATAATTATACTGATTATATCAGGCAAATTCTAAAACTCTTGGCACAAAATAAATAATAGCCCACCAAAATAAACTTCACCATAAAAGCCAGCCGATAATTTTACTATATCGTCTTTCTATTGAAATATTTTTGCTCAAAAATTCCCAAGAAATAATAGAAAATATCAAAAATATCACGAATCCAGTAATACTATATCTCAATGAAATTATTGTAGCTCAAATTCCAGTTTGGGTAATAATTAATCAATTAATTAAGGCCAAAATTCAAAATAAAATCGTGAATATAATAAATCGTTTAAGAGAAAATTTATCAAATAATTGTTTCCATAGATTATGTTTTCGTGTTCGATAAATAATTCCAAACAAAAAAATCAGAATTATAATTTCTTTTCGCATCCAAACTATAGATCGTCCAGATCAATTTCGTCCCAATCAAAATTCAACAAATGTTTGAAGAAAAAATTGTAAAAGGAGTCAAATAAAAAAAACTTTGATTATAATAATAAGAATATTCTGTAATTTCTCTTTGTTCATAATAGTGCTAACAAAAGTTAAAGTTATTTAGATATTTGATAAAATAATGCTATAATAGTAATTGCGGCCAATATTCATTGAAGTAACCATGCTTTCATTACAATAGTTGATTCAGGAATTCCTTTGTGTTCAAAAAGGTGATGAAGAGGGGATGTCGCAAAAATCTTTTTCTTGAAATATTTTTTTGAAATAATTTGTAAAAAACTTGATCATGTATCTACGATAAACAGCAAAAAAATAACGAGAAAAGGAATAAAAATACCCATTTTCATATTCAAAATGTACAATAAACTCGAAAGAAGTCATCACAGAGCCAAAGCTCAACTATCACCCATAAATATTTTTGCCGGGTTTATATTAAAAAACATGAAAGCAATAAGCGAGGCGATTGTTATCCCAATTACCGTAGTTGCCAAATATGTCCCATTAAAAAACGTAACAATCGCCAATACAAACAAAACAATACTCATCAAACCACCCGCTAAGCCGTCGAGTCCATCAGTAATATTGATAGCATTTACAATGCTTATGGTAATAAAAAACGTCAATATAGGAAAAAATATTCATAATTCGATCTTACCTGCAATAGGCCAAAAATTTATATAATCGACACCAAGTTTTACATAAAACCATCGACTAATAAATCCAGCAAAAAGAAACATTCAAATTAATTTAGCTTTTGCACTTAGTCATTTTACTTTTCCTATTCCTTTCACATTAAAGAAATCATCAATTAATCAAATCAATCCCATACTAAAAAATCCAAAGAGCAAAATATATGTCTCCGATCTAGTAACGAGAGAAAAATTAATTCGTCATTTCTCTTTAAGAAGAAACGATATTCAAATCATAATCCCCATAATGAGAATAATTAAACCTCATCACATAGTTGGTGTACCAGCTTTGTGTTTATGAAGTTGAGAAAATATAGGAGCACTTTCTCAAGTAACAGAAGCTTCACGTATTTTTTGACCAGCCTTAAATTTTTTGAGAAGAGCAATATAACAAGGATACAAAATAATAGCCAGAAGAAATGCTCAAAGTGAAAATAATATAATCTGATTAAGTTTTAATAACATTGTTTATACTATATAATATAATAAAACACGAAAAGATTATAGAATACGACTAAGTATTCAAGAGTTTTTCAATAAAATAACTTTGTTTCCTTGAACTTGTTTTCTTGTAAAAAATCAATAAAAACAATCCCGCATTTATTGTTATACATAGTTATTATGGATATAAACAAATTCAAAGAGACCTTTGATCCAATACTCAAAGAGTATATTACATGAAAGATAGAACAAGCCAAAAATTTATTACAAGACGAAAAAATTAATACATACATAGATTATATAGATAATTTTATATTTTCAGGAGGAAAAAGAATTAGACCGTATTGTATGCGATTAGTTTATAGGTGATTTGGTGGAACATTAGACAACGATAGTATGAAATTTTCAATTGTATTTGAATTACTTCATTCTATGGCACTAATTCATGATGATATTATTGATCAAGCAAATAAAAGACACAATATTTTTACCATGCATAAATATATAACTTCCCATTTGTGACAACAAAAGTCTCGCATAGGAGAATGACAAGCAATGTTGATTTGAGATTTAATATTTTCTTGGGTATATGAACTTAGTAATAAAGATCACAATTTTCCGATTAATCTTTTGAATAATGCAAGAGAAAACCTTCATAGTATGATAGAAGAAGTAATTTTATGACAAATGATCGATGTAGATATGATGGCAAGAGAACAAGCAGATTACGAACTTATAGAAAAAAAATGTTATTATAAAACAGCTTCCTATACCTTTATTAGACCAATGTTATCCGGAGCTATTCTTGCAAATGCAGATGAAGAAAGTAAAATTTTAATCAGAGATTTATGAAAATATTTGTGATTAGCATTTCAGTTAAAAGATGATTTGATGGATATCACTTTGTGAGATTCGACAAAATCTTTATTTTCCGATATTCAAGAAGGTCAGCAAACGTATTTTACTGATTATATTTTTACTCACTGAACACCACAGCAAAAGAAATTGTTGTGTAACGCTATGGGAAACAAACTTAGCTTAGAAGAAATCACCAATTTACAATATATTTTTCAAGAGAGTTGATCTTTAAATGCATGAAAAGAACTATTATCAGAGTATGCAACAAAAGCAAACCAAATAATAGAAAATATTAGATTCAAAGATACTATTGCATATCACTGAATTAATCAACTAATTAAGAAGATTTCAGAGATTTAGCAATTTTTTTGTATTTTTTATAAGAAATAAAATAATTGAGTTTCAAAATAAAAGTTATCCCAAAAAGCAACCATCCTAGTACAGAGAAAGTAGAAATAAAGACAGTACTTTTTGTTTCAGATTTATTTTTTTGTAATGCTTGCAAGACAGC
>CAZPFR010000003.1:64974-66437 GCA_964586005.1 uncultured Candidatus Peribacteria bacterium
GAATGAAAGATAATCACCAGTTGTTCGTACAAAAGATTCAGAATTTCCTGTATAAAGTACACCATCAAAACTAATAGACAAAGATTCTTTGTTTATTCATTTCCCCAAATCTTTGATTTCAAAGACGAAATAACTATCAAGTCACAAAAGAGAAGAAGTCGTATTAGGTTTTTTGAGCACTATTGTAGGAGGTAGAATATCAGGTTCACATTCAGATACTTTTTCAAAAGAAAGAGCTTGTTCTACAAAAACAGACTTTTCCTTACCAGATTTATCAATAAGATACGATGGTTTACGAATTGCTAAAGTACTTTCCTTAGCTTCTTCATTACTCTTGAAAGATATAGTGAAAATAGGTGTTTTATTATTTTTTGGGAGAGTAGTATTTAAAACAGATACAATAATTTTATCATATTCAATTCTGCTATCCAAAATATCTTTGTATGCTTCAGTTGGTTTTACATCAAGAATAGAAATATGTTCTGGAGAATAAGAAATAATAAAACGGAAACTAGAAATTTCTTCATTATTTTCTGTTGTAATATCTATGTTGGCAGAATTGAGACATCCCGCATGTAATTTATCCGCTGGTTCAAATCTTGGATCGGCAAATTGAGGCGTGATAGATACTTGTGCAGCATAAGCAGAAGATCAAAAAACACACAGTCCCAATAGAAGCAAAAACTTTTTGATCATAATAATCAGAAAGAGATAAAGAGTATCAAAATCACTGTATATTATTTTTTATTTTTCTTTTTTCAAATACTTTTAATTGTTTTTTTCGTTGAATATTGTGTTTTAAAAATTTCACAAAGATTATAACATAATTCTCCAAGAAGATAAAGATTATGAAGTGAAATAATAGAGAATAAAGGTATATTTTCTTTTATTTGATCAAAATCAATCTGAATATGTATTCAATAATTTTCTTTTCATGTTCGTTCTTTTCGATAATTACTGTATAAAAATTGAAATTCAAGAGAGGTTATTTTTTCATGAGTAAGAAAATCTCTTTGTTTTACAAAATCGTCTTTGTTGATATATATCTCTGCTGTCGTTGTATGACTTAATACATTTCTTACGAGTCTGATAATTTGTTCAAAAGCAAAATATTGTTCATACAATCTAGAAATAGTAAATTGTTTAAAAGTAGTATTATTTTCCAAAAGTTCTCTCATAATACCAAAAATACCTCTAAACGAACTTATTTCTACAAGATATCAGAAAATGTTTTTTTGATCAGGGTTTTTGTGAATTTGTTGTAATAGCGTTTTAATAAGCGAAGACTTTATTCAAAAATGAGAACGTTCTCATGTAACAATTGCAATATCCAAAACTTCTTTAGAAAAATTTTTACTCTGAATCATAAATTCTAAATATTTTCCTAGAGAAAGAAATCTATAATAACTTTGGAGAAGTTGGATATTTTTCATAAAGTATTTTAGAAGTAAAATGATTCTGTT
>CAZPFR010000004.1:0-29688 GCA_964586005.1 uncultured Candidatus Peribacteria bacterium
GATCTTTTTCGTATTCTTTGGCGAGGATTTCGACTTGTCGAGTCATCATTTCGAAAAAACATGTTGTAGATTTCTTCATCGCAAACGGCATTTCGTCTAATAATTTTCTATAATATATCAAACCGTCTTCTCATCCTACAAAGGCCATTCTTGGTTCCCATTTCTGAACATTTTCAGGAGAATTCTGATCAAATGTTTGTTCTGGAATATATGGTAAATTTGCTACAAGCACAATGGGTTTATTTTGCCAGATTTCTTTATAATTATCAGCAAATGACAACAAATCTGTCCAAATAAAAAACATTTCTTGAGAAAATCATTTGAGAAGATTATCTGTATTTTGCTTCGCAACCAGTAATGCTTTATCTGAAATATCCGTAAAAAAAACGGTGGATATTTTATCTGTATTTTGCAAAAGAACAGAAGTACCAAGTACTCCACAACCAGTTCCTATATCCATTAAAACAATATCCTTAAATGATGTATTTTGAATATATTCGCTTACTGCTTGTACCATATATTCTGTTTCTGGACGAGGAACTAGTGTGTTCTCATTGACCATAAATTCATTTCAAAAAAAAGAAACATGTCCTAAAATATAATCCAAAGGCATTTTATCTTTTGTAGCTAGTTTATATCCACTAATAATTTTATCATATATATCACTAGCAATTTCGTTTTCTCAATGTATTCGCATTTCTTCTCTACTACATTTTGTATATTCCATAATTAATTTTTGAAGAATATGTTTTTCTTTGTATTGTGGATTAGAAAGTAATGTTTCTATATTCATATTTTTTACAATATTACAATAAATAAATAACTTTTGAATTGTTGTAATGTTTGTTATAATAAAATCAATTGAAGTCAGATTTTTTTTGTTTATACTTTATTTCCTTCTTGTTTATCTTCTATTTCTTTTCATGCTAGATTTTCAATATAATATAAATTTAGCTCAGTATACTACTTTTTGAGTACAAGCAAAAGCAAAATTATTTATTGAAATATCATCTGAAGATGACTTTTTGGAATTATTAGAAACCAAAGAACGAGAACAAAATCCTCATATTTTTTTGGGAAATTGAGCTAATACTTTGTTTGTACGTGATTTTGACTGATTGGTAGTCAAAGTTGCTATAAAAGGCAAGCATGTTTTAGAAGAAAATGCACTTTATAATCTTCTTGAAATAGGTTCGGGTGAAGACTGGAATGATTTTGTATGGCGAACTATAGAAAGGTGACGAGCTTGATTAGAAAATATGGTTGCTATTCCTTCAAGTGTGTGAGCGGCTGCATTTTGAAATATTTGAGCGTATTGAATGGAAGCAAAAGATCGTATTATCTGAGTTTGTGGTATTGATATAGAAACAAAACAAACTTTAGTTTTTTCTAATAACCAATGTGAATTTTGATACCGTAATAGTATTTTTAAACATCATTATAAAGATAAATTTTTTATTACAAAAGTACTTTTTGCTTTGGATATTTATACAGATAAGTATATTATCAATTCAAATTACAAAGATATAAAGGAAAGTATCTCTCTTTCCTGACAAAAAATAACTCTTTCTGATTTAGCAAAAACAATTACCACTATCAGATCTACAAAACTTCCTGACCGAAAAATACTATGAACAGCAGGTAGTTTTTTTAAAAATCCTGTAATTTCTAAAGAAAATTTTTCTTTGTTACAAACTAATTTTGTTCATCTTATCAGTTATACTATTCCTGAAGATCCTACTTATCTCAAGCTTTCTGCCGGACAACTCATAGAATTAGCTTGATTTAAATGATATAGATTATGAAATGTTTGAATATATGATAAACATGCTCTTATTTTGATAAACTATGGTGGAGCAACTTGAAAAGAAATAGTTAATTTAGCTGAAATTATTCACAATAAAGTACAAGAAATGTTTTGAGTCTCTTTGGATCCAGAAGTTATGTATGTATATTAATTTATTTTCTTTCAATAAATAATTTTTTTCCTATTTCAAAAGATACAACACTTAACAAACCAAATCCTATCAAAATTAATCGATCAAATATTCATAGTGGTACTGTATGGAGAATTTTATTTAAGAAAGGAACATAAACAGCTATTACAATCATAATAATTCAGAATATTGCGGAAATATTTACCAATTTGTTTTCAAATGGATTTGATGCAAATATTGATTTCGATAATCAACGAACTGCAAAAATATATAAACAATCAGCTAATCAGAGTCCTACAAAAGCTATAGTTTGTGCATAAGCAATATTACCAGATGTCTTCAAAAAATAATAAAAGATTAGAAATAAAGTAATATCAGAAATGATAATTACCAAACCTATAAGTTTTTTGTACGGAGTACTTAATATTGATTCTTTGGGATGTCTAGGTGGTCTAGACATAATATCTTTTTCGATTGGTTCAAATGCTAATGCTATAGATGGAAATGAATCGGTAGTAATTTTTATCCACAAAATTTGAACAGGTAATAGAGCAAGAGGTAATCAAAAAATTACTGAAAAACTAATTAAAATTATTTCTGTAAATGAGTTTGATAAAAGATAAATAACTAACTTTCTAATATTATCAAATGTCCCTCTTCCTCTTTTTACCGCTTCTACAATAGTATTAAAATTATCATCCAATAATACTAAATCTGCTGTTTCCTTGGCAACATCTGTTCAGGATCCTACTGCAACACCAATATCTGCTTTTTTGAGCGCTGGTGCATCGTTAACCCCATCACCTGTCATTGTTACAATATTTCCATGAGATTGGAGCGCTTTTACAATACGAATTTTATGCCTTGGCTCTACTCTAGCAAAAATAATAGTCTGATTTATTTTTTGATATAATTCTTTATCCGACATTCTATCTAAATCTATTCATTCCAATACATTTTCTTTTGATACCGATATTCATAGATCTTTTACGATAGCCATGGTGGTTAATTTATGATCTCCAGTAATCACTTTTAGTTGCATACCAGCATCTTGACAGAGTTTAATTGCTTTTTTTGCTTCAGCTCTGAGAGGATCTTTTAGTGCTATTAATCCAACAAAAACAAAATTCTGTAACTTTTCTTGTTTCAATGGGGTAATATCGTTTTTTTGTTCTCTATATGCAACAGCTATCAAACGAAGTCATAGAGATGTATATTTTTCATATTGTTTTTCTATCTCTTTTCTTTTATCCTCTGTTAATTTTTCAATATTTCCATCAGTATCTATATATGTCATAAACGGTAACATTTTTTCAGGAGCTCCTTTCATATAATCAATTATATTATTTTTTCAAATACTATGTCTTGTCACCATATATTTATATTGGGATTCAAATGGTATTGTTTCCAAACGAGGAAATCATTGTTCAAGAGTTTTTTGAATCAATCCTGCTTTATTTCATATTATGAGAAGTGCTTTTTCTGTTGGATTTCCTATTATCTTTCGATTGGATATTTCTTCAGTAGGATTTTCTATAATAGCATCATTACAGAGAAGTCAGATTTTTAATGCAGTCATATAGCTTTCATTACTATTAGGTGGTGTTTTTTCAGAAAATTGTATTCCATCGTAACTTACTTTATGGGTATTAGTAATGATCTCTACAACACTCATTTCTCCTTTTGTTAATGTTCATGTTTTATCAGAACAAATAACGGATACTGCTCATAATGTTTCTGTTGCTAACATTTTTCTAATCAGTCAATTTTGTTTTGCCAATTTTTGCATTCCAATAGCAAGAATTATTGTCATTGCTGGGAGTAATCATTCTGGGACTGCTGCAACTACCATCGAAACAGATGTTAAAAACATTTCTACCAATGGTTTTCCCATTATAATTCATAAAAAAAATACCACAATATTAAGTGCTATAATGATAAGTCAGATTACTTTACCAAATTGTACTATTTGCTTTTGAAGTGGAGTAGTAGATTCTTCCACTTCGTGGACTAGTTTTGCAATATGACCTATTTCTGTATGAATTCCTGTTGCTGTTACCACTGCTTTTGCTGTTCATCTTGATACAACGGTTCAAAGATATACCATATTTATTCTATCTGCCATTGCTGTGTTTGTATCTATACTATCACTATTCTTTTCTATAGGTAAAGATTCTCCTGTTAAAGCTGATTCAATAACTTCAAAATTTTGTGTATCTATAATTCTCGCATCTGCAGGTATTTTATCTCCTGGTGATAGTATTATAATATCTCCCGGTACAATATATTCTTGTCCTATAATGATTTCTTTATTTTCTCTTATTACTATTGCTTTATATTTTATCAAAGATTTTAGTTGAGATAACGCATTATTTGCTTTGTATTCCTGTAAAAAACCCACAACTGTACTTAACAAGGTAATAAATAAAATAATCCAAGCATCTGTATAATGTTTACTTATAAAACTTATTATAATTGCTGCAAATAATATATACACTAACGGATTTTTAAATTGACTAAAAAAAACCATCAAAGCTGAAAACTTCTTTCATTCCGGTAATTTATTGTATCAATACTTCTCAAGACGATTTTTAGCTTCTTGATCAGATAATCAGTAAATATCAGTTGTTAAACTACTAAAAATATCTTTTATGGGTATAGCATGATAATTTATTTTTGTATTCATTATACGATATATACATTATAAAAATCTACCTATTCACAAAATATTCTGTTAAAATAAAGACCAACCAAAATCCTATCATAGCTAATCCTTCTTTTTTTGTTATTTCTTTACCTGTGTGCATAAAATACGATGTTACAATTGATGCTATTAACATAAAAATACCTGTTACATAAATAATTTTTTGTGGAAAATAAAATGGAGAAATAAGAGAAATAATACCTACAACTATAGTTGCATCTGCTAATACTGTTCATAAAATATCTCCAACAGCCAAAGAGTCATCATATTTTTTTACCGCATGAAAAGCAAATAATAACTCAGGAATCACTGTTCCTAATCCAATAACCAATATTCATATTAATATCGGGTTTATTCAAATAGCAGTAGCTATATCTATTCCAGAATTCACCGCAAAATAAGATCAAACAAGAAGTAGAGAAATACTTCCTATAAGAAAAATAAAATTTACTAAACGATTTCCTTTGGGTCTAATCTCTGGTGCCTCATTTACTCAGTTCTTAAATGCTATATAATAAAAGAAAATTCCTATAGTAATAAGTCCTAGTCATTCTAACCGTCAATAATGTCAATCAAATCAAAGAATTATAGGTAATAGGAAAAAGAATGGATAAAAAGCATCTGTTTCCAGAATCTTATTTTCTATTTTAATATTTTTTCTTCAAGAAAATAATACAATAATTCAAAAAGCCAATGTTAGGTCAGCAACATTGGAACCAAATAGTGTTCACAAACCTAATCATGGTTCTCATGCAATTACAGAATTTATTGAAATAAATGTTTCTGGAAGAATTGAAATAACAGAAACAACAATAAGTCAGACTATAAATTTGGAAACTTTAAAATTTTCTGCGAATTTTACTGCATATTTTGTGGATAAAATTGCTCATTGAACGATAAAAAATATTGATATAGCTAAGATACATACAGTGATAAACATTATATAATTATAATTATAAATATAAAAGGGATTATCTAGGATAGATAATAATAATTTTATATTTATTATTTATATTATCAAAAAAATCTGATGTTTACCTCAATATCAAATTGACATTAATTTTTTTTCTAAGATAGATTTTTTGTAACAAAAAAATATCCATTGCTGGATACTTCTTTATATTTCTGATTAATTACGATTATTCTGGTAGGGTAGTCGGGATTCGAACCCGAGACCACTAGCTTAAAAGGCTATTGCTCTACCACCTGAGCTACTACCCCATCAAAAGGTTCTAGATGAACCCTTTCAATTTTTTGTATACTTTGGAACATATTTTTATTCTTACAGAAGAACCATCTTCAAGTTTTACTTTTCTATAAATAAGATTTGCCTTGAAGGTTCTCTTGGAAGATCTCATCGAATGAGATCTTGTATTTCCTGATTTTGTTCACTTTCCTGTGAAATCACAAATTCTTGCCATATGTTTGGATAAAAATAATTAAAAGAGATTATTTTGTTTCTGGAGCTGGAGTTGCAGTAGTATCTGTCTTTGCTTCTTCTACTTCTTCAGTTAATGAAAGAACAGTTACTATTGGTTGTTCTGAATCATCAATAATTCTTACATTGTTTGATATATTGAGATCTTTCACAAATATTGTATCATTTATTGTTTCTATTTTTGTAATATCAATTTTGATATCGTGAGGTAAATCTTGAGGGAATGCTTCAACTTCTACAAAATCTTTTACTAATTGTATCTTTCATTCTCAAAGTTTTTCGATTTTTGATTCTCCTACCAATATCAAAGGAACTTCTGTTTTTACTTTTTCATCTTTTTTAACAGCCAAGAAATCAACATGTAATACAATATCACTTACGGTGTCTAATTGAATATCTTGAACGAGAACCAATTCTTCTACATTTTTTCCTTCTAATGTAATTGCTGTAGAATATCAAGCTTGTTTAAATTTTTTGATGAAATCATTTTTATTACAAAAAATTGATATTGGTTCAGAAAGGTGTTTTCCATAGACAATAGCAGGAATATTACCTTCTTTTCTCAATTGGCTTGATTTTTCGCCGTTACGAATATTTACGTTGATTTTCATTTCTTTACAACAAAAATAAAACAGATTTATTATTTATTAATAATATTGATATTTCTTCTATCACTAGTGATTTTCGTCTTCATTCTAGCTCCTTTTCCTATCTTTTCTCTAATATAATATAATTTAGATCTTCTAACTTTGTATTCATCTAATAATATTACTTTTTCAAATTTTGTGAATGATAATGGATATATTTTTTCTATATCATTTCATGCAACATTAGCTCTTATAGTAAAAGATCCATCTGCATTGTTTGGTTTTTTTACTTTTATAACCAATCATTTACATTTCCATAATCTGATATTATCTCATTCTCCTACTTTTTCATGGATTTCCAAAAACATTCATGGTTTTACATCCAATATTGTAACATTATTCTTATCATGAAGGGATTTAAGTCTTTCAAAATTCATCTTTTAAAAAATCAATGAATAAAATTATTTGCTTTTTTTGTTCATTACTTTTGCTTTTCGTTTTCTTTGTTGTTCAAGAGATTTTCTTACGTCCATAATCACTGTTTTTTCAACTCTTACTAGTGCTTTATTTACTTTTCTCTTTGCATTTGTTTTTAGTCTACTCATAGTCTAGTTTACTTTAGATAATAAATCATTTAACCCTTTTTTTTCTAATGTTTGTATTATCATATCTTTGGTAATTCACATTTTTTTAAGTCTTGCTTCTGCACATGTTTTAGTATTTATTACCCATTTTGTTGTTCCTAATAATTTTTCTTTTTTTAATACCAAAATATACCATTCTATAGCTTTTTTTAGTTTATCTCATGATTTTCTTCTTGCTCGATTTACATTGTATAACATATGCTTGTATTTTGCACCACTTGTATCTCACATTACTATAATTTTAAATGTAAAAATTTATTTATAAACCTAATTAATATACTTTGCCATGTATGCAAAAGCCTTGTTTGCTTCAGCCATTTTATGTGCTTCTTCTTTTTTCTTAACAGCATATCATTGGTTTGAATAAGCAGCCAATATTTCTTCAGCTAATTTTTTGTACATAGGTTTTCCTGATTTTGATCTTGCAGCGTCTAAAATCCATTTTATAGAGAAAAATAGTCTCTTTGCTGGTTTTACTTCTACAGGAACTTGATATACAGATCATCCAAGTCTTTTTGACTTGATCATTATAGTAGGAGCAGCATTTTCTATAGCAGCTTCAACTACGATAAGGGGATTCATATGTCAACTTGCTTTAATTTCTTGAAGCATTTTGTTGTATATACTTTGAGCAACGCTTTTTTTACCACTTTTCATGATAAAATTAACGATTTTTCATATTTTTTGACTTTGATCAATCATGAGATCAGACTATATTAATGATTAAAAATTATTTTGCAGCAGCCTTTGGTCTTTTTGCACCATACAAAGATCTACTTTGTTTTCTTTTTACTACAGGATTAGCATCATATTTTCCTCTTATAATATGATATCTCACTCAAGGAAGATCCTTTACTCTTCATCCTCTTACCAAAACCACACTGTGTTCTTGTAAGGTATGAGATTCTCCAGGAATATATGCTAATATTTCTGCTCCATTTGAAAGTCTTACTTTGGCAAACTTTCTTTGTGCTGAATTTGGTTTTTTTGGACCCATAACAGAAACTTTGAGACATACCCCTCTTTTGAATGGAGCAGGATTTTCAACTTTTTTGTTTCCTTTGAGTTTGTTTAGACCAAATTGAAGAGCAGGAGCTTTTGATTTTGCTTTCTTTTCTTGTCTTCCGTTTTTTATAAGCTGATTAATAGTAGGCATTAACTATATTTTTCAATCAATTAAAGATATTGCGAAAATTGCGCGTACGACACTATATGAAAATGAAAAATGAAATCAAGAGAAAATTAGACTTTTTTTGATTGATTTTTGAAAGGAAATATATACTTATTTGGATATGTCAAATAAAATCAAACAAAATTACTATGAATAAACAAATTTTATGCCGATTAGAACCAGAATTAAATGCATTGGAAGTAGCGATAATTGGTTTGCCAAATGCCAAAGTAAATATTGAACAGTTTTGGAATCATATGGATAATAACGTATTTCCCAAATTGGATGTATTGTACCAAAAAGCTTTGGTTTTACAAACTGCTATTGGAAAAATAGCAAAACCAAAAACTCTTATCAAAAGAAAAAACCTGAAAAAGATTTCTTATCAAATCAGTATGTTGATTGAGTTTTTGTCTCAACTACCTATTTGTGAAACAACAGAAGACATGGCAACAAATGAACACCCGGAAAGTATTTCTATTTATCATTACTCCAAAATTGATTTAAGAGAAAATGAAAATAGAGAAAAGGCTTGTTTGGGAAAACTTAGTTGTGGAAAAGCGAGAACACTTGCAAAACTTCACATCTTCCAAAAGAAATGTATTAAAAAAACTCTTTATGGGAAAGGTGGATTATTTGAAGAAGCTCTTTGTATTATTGAACAAAAAAAACCTATTGAATCTGTTGTTGCTATGAGAGAATATCTCAAAATAGCTCGTGATGTCTATGTATTTAAATATCCAAAAACATCTGCATTGGATTATAAACCAGTTGCTCTTATCCATATATTGGATATTATAATCAAGGATCCTCACAACCAAGACTTATGGCAGAAAGGACTTTTGAAAGCAAAATTATTAATAAATTAACTATAGGTACCGGTATTTTCCGGTATCTTTTTTTGTTATCAAAAGATAAATAATTTTATAGACTACAAATTTGAGACAATAAAAAAAACCCTCATCTCGCAGAATTGCGGGACAAGGGTTTTTTGTGCATATCTATTCGATTAATATTTCTTGAAAGAAATATTATTGAGCAGATAAAGCGTATGTTTCAGATGTAGTATTGTATGCTACAGCTGTTACTTCTCCAAGAAGTGTTGGAGGATTAACAAAATTAGAATCTACATATATTTCATATGTGTATGATGATCCATTCTTAGAAATAAGTTGTGGAGCAGTCAAAACTAATGCAGAAGAAACACCTGGAACATTTCCTACTGTAGCACTAATATTAGCACCAAGAGCAGTACTATCAGTAATAGAAGATCCATTAGCTCTTAAGAAGAATTTACCAACATAACTTGAGTTATTGTCAGCAACTGGTCTTACTCTAGCAGTAACACTATTTAATGTAAGATCAGATTCACTATCTACATTTTTAACAGTAACGATAAATGTACTAGCGTCTTTCTTTGTAAGAGTAACTACTGGAGGTTGGATACCTACAGTATATGTTTTAGCAGTTGCAGATATGTTAGCATAAGTACCAGCAGCAGCTCCACCTGAAGCTTTATCTACAGTATTAAGAGTAACAGTATCCATAATAATTGTTCTACCATGATTTGTATTATCAAAACCTTGTGTATTAGCTACGATTTTGAAATTTCTATCAGTGTCTTTTTCAACATCAATAGAAACATTGTCAAATACGATATTTCCAGCATTTACAGTAACACTAGCAGATATTTGAGCGTCTGTAGCAGCATCAACTAATTTAACATTGTTAGAAGAAATAACTGTAGTAAGATCAACTAATGTACCGATATTAGCAACAGTAATTTTTCTAGCTATAACTTTTTCAGCTTCAGCTCTCAATGCGAATCTTCCTATTTCTAGGTCAGCGTTAGCATAAACTTTTGAAGCAGATGCAGGAGCAACAGTAGCAGCTTTGATTATAGCTGTACCATTTTTTACAGTAACCTTGTCTCCAGCTTGTGATTTAGCAATAACAGATGTATTTCCATTTGAAATATTTTTAACTTGAGTAATATTCAAAGTCATAATATAATCATTAGGAACTGTAGCAGCATTAGAAAGAACATTACCAACAACTCTAATAATTACTGGTTTATTCGGTTCTACAGTAAATCTGTCAGCATTAGCTGCAAAAGTCTTTGTAGTACCATCAGTATTTTTCCATTCAGTATCAACTCCGTTTACATATACAGTAACTTTGCTGTCTACAAAATTCAAAAGATTTGTTCCATTAGTAAGAACGATGTTGTAATTAGAAACATCAAATTCAGCATCTGATTTAACTTCTACATTCAACAATTCTACACTAGATGTACCAGGAGCAACAGTTTTAGTACCAGTTGTCTTTTTTGTAATAGTAAGATCAACAGCACCCAAAGCCATAGCAGCAGGAGCAACAGGAAGAACAGTAGAAACAGGAGAATTGTATCCAGAAGCTTTTTCATTTACAGATACATCAGCTGATTCGTTGATTCTAAATGTAATACCAGCAGCAAGTGCAGGTCCTACATATATAGCATCACCTTTAAGTTCGATTCTAGCTAATTCACCAGCAAGTCTAGAAATATTAAGATTTGTAACAATTATCTTGTCAGTAGAAACTGATACTGTACCAACTTCTACATTGTTGTGATAAGCTTTTACATTATTCATAACTTTTGTATAGTCTTCACCAGCTCCTTTAGAGATAGTAAATCCGTTTACAACTGATTCTTTTGTTGGAGTAAGATCAATAGTTGCAAATGTTTGATTTGTTTTTCCATTTACAATTGATCCATTAGTAATAGATACAGCTACAGTAGAAACTGAGTAAGAAGTTGTTCTAACACTTCCAAGTTCTACTGGAGTACCAGAAGCAGTACCATTAACTACATTAACTGCAGTAACAGCAAAGTTATGGTTGTTGTTTTCAGCACCAGCTAAGCTAACTAGTACATCAAATTCCATAGATGATCCAGCCTTTAACACAAGAGATGGAGCAAATCTAACAGTTGCAGTTTGTGAAGAAGTACTGAAAGTTCTAGGATCAGTAACTAATCCAGGTCTAGACAACCATACAGAAGAAACATCAGAAACATTACCTAAACCAGATCTAGTGATAACAACAGATGAAACTGTAGTATCATTTTCACCAGCAGTAAGTTTGATAGTTCCAACCTTAACTCCTTGAGCATTCTTTGGAACGTCTTGTGTAGAAACTGTACCTACTTTAGAAACAGCAGCGAAACCAGGATTAGCTTCTACTTCTGCTTCACCAGTACATTGAGCAGGACAAGTGTCAAGATCTAATGCACAAGCAAGAACATTTTCTGGAGTTGAACAGATAGCTGGTTGAGCAGCTCCGTCTTCGTCAGCTCTTTGCATCATAAGCATTACATAACCTCTAACTTCTTTCATTTCTGGGTTAGAGATATCAGTCATAACTTTTGCATCTTTAAGAGCATTTAAGTGATTAACATAATAAGGATTTCCTCCATTATTTGTTTCTCCCCAAATAGCTCTAGAAAGAACTGTACCGAATTCAGCTCTAGTAACAGCGTCATTTGGTCTGAAAGAAGTAATACCTACTCCCATAAGTCCTAATTGACAAGCTTGTTTGATGAATCCTTGAAGTTCAGCAGTTTCATTAGCAATGTCATTAAATTCACAAGTTTTTGAAGTATCAGGTGTTAATTCTAATACTTTTGTAGCGTACTCGCTCATCATTTTAGCCATATGACTTCTGATAAGATTTCCGTACATATTTGCATTATCGATAGAAGATTGAGTAGTTATACCTATTCCGTAGGCATAATCGTACGCTCCTTCTAATTCTGAAGAAAAGCTAGCAGATGCAGGGATATTAGCAACAGAAGTTGATAATATTGCAAGTGTAGCAACAATTGAAAACAATTTTTTCATGTGTACAATAAAATACGATATAAAAACGTACACTCAGTCTACGAAGCAGTCGCAGACAAAGTAAATGCTACCTAAAAACAGGTAAGCAAGATGAACTATTAAAGAACAAATCTGTGTCTCCACACAGTAATGTTTTGAGCATATCAATATAGAACACAATTGCAAGACAAATTTGGACAAAGAACATTTTTGGATGTTTTTTGTAAAAATAGCTTTGTAATTGGGTAGTTATTGATCATACCCTGTTCATCCATCTATTTTGGTATACGAAAAACAATGACTATTGTGACAAAAAAATAATCTTTTCTTATTACTTTATTTTACAATTGGCTTATTACCTAACATAATCATAAATAGAGTTGTCCTGTTTTATAAATATTATACCAAATATATCATTGACATTATTATATTTATTTTTTTATATAATTGCATATATATAATAATATATAATAAGGTAGAATTATTTTTTTATTTCGTTGACATACATACTATCCATATCATCAAAAATACTTCAAAATCTGTCCACTTTTTGGGTATTTTGAAGATGTTTTTTGGGGGATTGCTTTTGGGTAAATAAAAAAATTATTGTTGCCATCATCAGTATAGTTATTCAGAATATAGTAAACTTTATTCGAGGATGATGGGCGACAATACTAATACCATGATTATCTATTATTTGTGCTATTTTGTAGATTCGAGCAACTAAAATATCAAGAAATATTATACAATATTTTTGTAGTTGAACAGGAAGAAAAACTCAAACCAATCATCATATCATAATTAATGGTATTAAAGGAAGTACAAACATATTTCATAGTATTCAGCCTATATTGATTTTGGACATAAAAAAAATTATTACGGGAAAAATCCCTAAAGTAGCTCATATACTTGGCTTTAAATTATCTTTTCGAACAAAATTGATGATCAGATTTTTGATTTTTTTGGAAGATCCATTACTTGGACAAAGATGATCAAAAAAAATAATTCCTATGACAGCAGAAAAACTGAGAATATATCCTACATCATATACCAAAAAATACGGATTGTACAATAACATTGCGGTATGGACTATTCCTATTATTTTCCATAGAGATTTTGATCTTCAAAATAATAGTGCCAACAAAGAAAGAGATCACATAAGTACAGCACGAACTACACTAGAATCCATTCAACATAATATTCCGTAACAAATTACTATTGATAAAATAAAAACTATCCTTGGATAAAACGGTAAAAAAAATGCTATTATCATCAAAAAAGAAACAAGCATAACAATATTTCCCCCACTTACTGCAATAATATGCACCAATCCAGAATCGACAAATAATTGATAGTCAGATTTTGAAAATAATGATTTATCTCCTATCAATATCCCTATAATCAATCCTGCTGTCCTCGTGTTTTTGTAGGTGTTTTGGATTTTTTTTGTCAATTGATAACGAATTTTTGAAAATCAATTCATTGTTCCTGTATTTTGAATCACGGCATTTGTTTCGTACAAAATATTAGAATATCCTTTCATTTTTATCCATTTTTGGGAGTTGAAACCTGAATAAAAAAAATTATCGATTGTCAACGTAGTCAATGAGTATACTTGTGACGGTTGTACACCGTAACGAGCTACCAATCGTACTTGATTTCAAGGGATATATTGTTTGGTTGTATAGAGAAGATATGTTTTTTCTTGGTCTTTGTAGATATATTTTCCTGAACCTATTTTGTCTGTTATGATTCCTGTAGACAAATAATATGAGCCTTTTTGTTGATCAAGTAAAGGACTATATCTTCGTTGATATACTTGTCGACTACAAAGAACAAGGAGTAATATTCATCGAATTATAGGTATTTTTTTGGTTTTTCTAGCTAAAAAAAGGAGTAAAGAGAATAACACTGACAAAATAACGATAAAAATAGGTAATTCTGTAATAGTTATAACAGCTATTAGCAAAGAAAAAATAATAATAAAAAACATCGTAAAATAATAAATAAAACATTAGACTTCTCAATTGTATTGTTTCAATAAAGAAGAAAGGGAAGAAAAGGTTTTTCCACAAAGCATTCCTCATGCAAAAAAAGAATTTTGTGTAATATCAGCTAAACAAAAATCTGGAATGGGGAAAGATTCCATGGTTTTGCTATCTGGAAATTCCACGTCCATCAAAATTAATCCGTCTAATTGTCAGATGAAGACGTCTATTTCTAACGTAAGTCATTGATAAGGTACATAATATCTTCTTTTGTGGATAGATTTATTGGGTAAATCAACCAAAGTTTGGTATTCTGATTTTGAAAGTTGTATAGTTTGTTCTTTTTGGATAGAGCAGTCGTTTTCGTTAATCAATGTCTTTTTTGTCATTTCATAATTTTTTCCATTTTTACGAACCCTAAGTTTGGGATGCTCTGAAAGAATAGGAAAATAATGGTCTTTTATTTCTTTTGATGGATAATTTTCCAAATTAAACGGTATGGTTTTGAGTAAAAATGTTTTTTCATGTTCGATCATTTCGATAAAAAAAGGATAAAAAATTATACACTTTTTTCTGAAGAAAATTGGGCTTCTTGTAAGGCTTCTTGGAGTAAATATTCTAGTTGATTAGTATTTTTTGTTTTGATAGCATCATATAATGATATTTTGTCATTAGTCATAGGATAGGGGGAAACTAATCAATCTGGGCTGACAAAAATATCACTTTGTTCTGGTGTAATTGTTGGTGTATCTTGATATACTTCTTCATCTCAACAAAATATTTTAGCCAAAATAATGACACGTTTCCCTCTTATATATATTTTTTGTCTGGGTGTTTGCTGATGCTCTTGAAATCATAAGTGAAGTAAAATATGTTCTACCTGTTCTAGAGCAATAAAATCAGGCGCTGTATGAGGATAAAGTTCGACAAATTTTAAAGACAAGCCATATTTTTCGGCAATATCTATCATACTGTTGATATCTTTTTCATTGTCATTACGTCATTTTACAATTGTAGCATTGAGTCTAATAATCAGATTTGGATGTTGTTGTTTTATTTTTTCTATATTTGAAAGAATATGATTGATATTTATGTTTGTTTGTGTTAATTTGCTGTATTGGTTTTGATCTAATGTGTGGAGAGAAATATTTATTCTATTTAGCCATTTTCCTATGTCCAAATGTTGATGTAATAAAGAACCATTAGTTACCATAGTGATTTTTGCTCAATGTTCGTATAAAAGTTTTGATAAAGATTCAATCTGAGGATATTTTAATGGTTCCCCTCCTGTCAAAGTTATTCATTCTATATCATGGTTTTGTTTTACATTATCGTATAAAAAAACATAATCTTCGTTGTTCAATACTTTGAAAATATTGTGCTTAACTCCTTCATTGTGACAAAATGTACAACGATAATTACAATTCTTTGTCAAAATTAATCTGAGATCTCTTTGATTCATGAGGATTTTTTATAAAGTAAAAACGATATCATAAGATATCGCCTTGAATTATAAAAAACCCTCTATAAGAAAAAAACTGACAAACAGGAGAAAAAGCACATAAGATCTCTATTTACAATTAATCTATCATTTTGTGGATCTTTTCTGCATATTTGATCGCTTTATAGTCTTTGTTGTATATTTTGAGTGGTAATAAAAAATGGAGCCTAGCTCATATAGCAGCTGTTGCATTTTGAAAAAGATTCAAAGATTCTTGAAGAGAATATTTTGTCCAATCATATATTTCCAAATCAGGAATATCTTGTTGAAGGTTTCAAAAACAAACCATATCTTCTCTAATATCTCCTGGAAAAAATATTTTCTTATGTTGAGCGTGTGTTTTACAAAAAGCAATAATATCTTGCTTGGCTTTTGTATTTCGAGATTTTGGATTACAATTAATAAGTACATATGATATTGATTGAGAATTTTTGTCGATAGCAATATTTTTAATGATATCCTGACTAAAATCTTGGTATACAATGGTGTGTTTATTTCGTTTTAATGCTGTTTTATAAGATGTTTCTTCTCTGGTAATAATAGCTTTTGCTCTTGGAAGGAGTAAGGTATAAAGAAATTTTGTTCTTCTTTTTTGGGGTGTTCCTATTCCACCAAGAAGCATAAAATTTCATTTTCTGATGGTTTTACCAAACAAAAGAGGAATATTTCGTCCATCGTGAGGAAAATTTCTTTCATCAGTAAGAACTTCTCAACCTCAAAAAAATTTGAAATATGTACTATATTTTCAAAATCATAATAAATTGAGGACATGAGTTAGTCGTTTCCAGCGATGTTGTTTTATTTCTGTAAAAATAATTTTTTGTTCTCTTTCTGAGGAAATATAGGTTTGATAATTTTTTTTGACCCAGTATTCCATCCATACTTTATTTCCTACTTCTATAATAAGATTTTCTAATTCTGGATATTGAGAAAAAATTCGATTAACTACTCAAAAAAATAATAGTTCATCTCAAAAATTTTTATATCAAAAATACCCTTTTAAATATGCTTTTTTCATAGTTTTTATAAACCAAGCCATTGTAAAAAATTTTGTCGCCAAGAAGAGTTTTCTTGGGTATGGCTTCAGGATAATCATTGGACTTTTTTTGTCAATTGTATTTGTCATGAAAGATCATAAATATCTATTTTTTGGTTATTTATAAGGAGTAATGAATTATGTTTTATTAATTGATTTTTTGCTTGTTTAAACGTATCAAAATAGGTTTTGATATCTGTATTGTAATATAAAGTAGATCGATTTTTTATCAAATAATCTTGGAATACAGCAAAATAACTCTTGTAAAGTTTGTTTTCATTTTTGAGTTTTATGGAGGTTTTGGATGCTGGCAATAAGCGACAAGAGAGAAATTGATTGTAATAGCTAACACAAATTTGGGATCATGTTATGGTAAATCAAACCTTTTGAAGAATAGAAAAATCAGATTTTTGAATTGTTTGTAATATTGTATTTCATGTACTAAAATATTCATCATCTTTTGGATTAGTATAGCAAAATGTATCAAGAAGTGTCGTTTTGTACATCAGAGAGAAACAATGTGCTTTGTTGATAAAACCCAAAGATCAGGTAATTATTGTTGTAATATTTGGTTGTAACAATCAAGTGAGATATTTTTTACTGGTATTGTGAAGTAGATATAATGTATTGTCTAGAATAGGAAAAGATGTTTCTCAGGAATAAGGTGTTCGGAAAATATGAAGTTGTTCTTGGTCGTCTTTTCCTTTGGGATTGGGGAGTACTCAGAGAATTTTAATATTTGGTATTTGTTCTTTTGGAGGTTTATGTCCATTTTTGTCTAAAAATTCATTTTCTTCGGGGTTAGAATAACAAAATGTATCGAGAATATTTGTTTTGTACCAAATTTCTATACAAGCAGCTTTGTTGACTAATCAAAGTGATCAAATGAAAATTATACCTGTATGAGCTAAGAGTTGCCCTGTCAGATATTTTTTGGTTGTATTGATTTTGAGATAAAGAGATTTATCTGGAATATTAAAAGATGTTTCTCAAGAATAGGGTGTTCGGAGAATATGGAGTTGTTCTTGATCATCTTTGCCTTTTGGATTGGGGAGTACTCAGAGAATTTTGATATTGGGAAGCTTATCATCAGATTCTTCTTTGGGTTCTTCTAAAATTTCTTCATTTTCTCAAGTTTGTAAAGTGGATCAATAACATTTTTCGTCGAGTTGAATAGTTTGATAAAACAGACCTACACAACTTCCTTTGTCCAAAAATCATCGTGTTTTGTTTATTGTGATAGATTCTCATGACAATACTATTCCTGTAAGATATTTTTTTGTAGTTTTCCAAGATCATGTTACTGTTTCTTTGGTGAGAAGATATCGTTCTTTTTGAGAAAGATCCAAAGAAAATCCAATATTTGAACTAATTGTTATTGATTCTGGACTCAGATACTCAATTGATGTTATTAAAAGATCTTTTGATACAAACAATCAAGTCTGATTTTCTCAAGATAATGTTTCTCAAGACAAATTTTGTCAGGTTTGATTTTCTATGGTAGACATCGATCAAGAATCTATTTGAGGAGTGTTTTGGATAATAGTATCATTTCATGAGGTAGTACAAGGAGTATTGTGATCTACATAGAAAAGAAAAGATTCATCAAATCATGGCGAAAAACTGTCGATCTTAGAAAATATACGTATATTTCAAGTTGAGATATTCGAGTTATAATTTGACTTTCAAGATAACATAGACGAAATAGTTATGGTGTCGATACCTTGTCCACTTTGTCTACTTATCATTAAAAATCAAGAATTATTTAGGTTTAAACTGGTATTTTCTAATTTTTTTTGATTTGATAACCATCAGTTATCAGATTGGACAATAATCATATATTCTTGATTTTTTAGGTTAATATCTAGTTCAAAACTGGTTTTTAATAATGATCAGGTAAATAAAAATCTTTCATTAAGGTCTTGGTTTGCTTTTATCTCAATAAAAGAGGAAAATTGTCAGTTTGTTTGGTATATTTCTGTGATTGAGAGGGAGGGAGGTTGGGGGGAGGTAGGTGTCGGAGTATCGACAATTCCTGACAATGATTCTCCCCCTGTATCGGCTCACGTAGTGCCTGATCAGCTATATATAGTACCTGTATTTATAGATCAAGTTATATTAGATATTTGACCTTCCCAGATTCCAGGATTGGCAATATAGGGAAATTCTACGTTGAAAGAAACTGTGGATGGTATAATTGTTCAGATTTGATTGTATTTTTTGTTAAATGAAATTTTTTTATTATCAAAAGCCAAAACTATGCCTGTTTCTACAAAGAAATGATCTAATTCTTGGTTGTTTCGATATAAAAATATATCTATTGCTTTGGTGTCCGTAATACTAAATGTAGGAGAAAATATTTTGGTAACAAGGGGAGAAATCCATGAATATGTAATAGAGGGTTTTGCGATAATCACACTCTCCCCTTCTTTGATATCTATATAAGTAACAACTTCTTTTGGAAATAATAAAATAATCTGCCCAGAAAATGAAGATCCTTGATTTGTAATTTCTATTCGTTCATCTGTTCCATCATAATATACTTCTGTAATAAGAAGTTTTGGAGTTATTTGGAGTTCTTGTATGTTTTCTAAGATAATTCACGATACTATTTCTGGGTTTGGCTCATTAACAGATCAAGAAATTTGTGATTGAACAGATATAAAAGAAAAGAAAAAAATACCTATTAGTATAAATAATGTGATTTTTTTTGTCATATTCCCTTTTTATAAAATAAATTTTGGGAATTATAAAAAAATTTATATGAGAAAAAAACTGACAAAAAAAAGAAACAAAAAAACTCCGTATTGTACAGAGTTTTTGGTAGAAAGAGATATTTTAATTGAGAATACTTTCCCAAATTTTTTCTTTTGCCAAGGAAATTGTTTCTAATCTGTTTTTTGAACTAAGAACTTTTTTATAGTTTTTATATTTTTTGATTTCTATAATAAGTTTGTTAAGAAAATTTTCATCTTTTTGGTCTATTAATATGTCCTGATAATTTTCTTGATATCGATGAGCATTATTATATTGGTCATGAGTTCGAGCGATAGGAACTATAAACAATTTCATATCATATAGCTTTTGCTCTGCTAATGAGGTGGTTCATGCACGAGTTATCGCAATATCACAATAATAACAAAGCATTCCCATTTCTTTTTGACTTACAAAATCAAAACAAATAACATTGGAAAACCTTTCGAACTGAGGTCTAAGATCTTTGTTTAATAAACCTAAAACGACTAAAAAGTTAACATCTTGTTGTAATGTCTTATCTGATTCCAGTGCTTTGATTATAGATTGATATAATCTCTGAGATCATTGGGATCATCACACAACTAAAATACATGGTTTTTGTAAATCTAATTCTGGATATTGTTTGATAAACATTTTTGCTTCGGATTGATCTATTACAATTTCTTCTGAGAGTATTTGTCAAATTGTGTCCGAATTAGTAAGAACATTATCAAATCAGGTAAATATCTTATGAGCAAATTTTGCTGCTATTTTGTTTACCAATCCAGAATGTGTATCTGATTCATGAATTATGATTTTTTTTCTCAAAATCCATCATGCTATTACTACAGGAAGAGCAATATATCATCATTTACAAAAAACAACATCTATTTTGTAATATAATAAACAGAATAAAGATTGTATGACTCATACCGAAAATAATATAAGATCTCTAATGTTTTTTATTTTTGCCTTTAAAAAAGTTTCTCTACGATATTTTCCTGAATAAATAGAAATAAAATCTATTTCATATCATTTTTTATTGGTATTGTATGTTTTTTTTAATCAATCAAAGACAGTATATTCAAGAGATTTTTTGCTTCAAAACCAGTATATATGTTTTATTTGTGAAGCATATTTTTGATTGTGAAAAACATACTCTAAAAGACTTTTTATAGGAAAAACATGACCACCTGTACCTCATCATGCCATAGCAATTCTTAGAGATTTTTGTTTCATTTTTTGACGAAGTCAAAGAGTAAATGTTTCTATATTTGTCTTCTATTTTTTCCGAAAAAACCAGTTTATATTTAATCTTATAGAGATTTATAAATATATCTATATATCTTTAAAACTTAGAAAATACATTATGTTTACTTAACTGAGTTTTTTTCTTTTTTATGTCAGATAATTTATTTTTTTCTAATTTCATTTTTTGAATAACATAATCATAATCATTTTGCATCTCTATCCATTTTTTTTCTGGATCATCAAAAACAATTGAAAGAAGAATATCTCGTTGAATTGTAATATTCCTTTTACCATTGATAAGTTCGTTTACTTCACTTACTTTTTTACCCAAAATATCAGCAAATTGTTTTTGCGTTCGATTATATTCTTTTATCTTATTTGCAAGGTTCCATCAAGGATGAATCATTTTATTACTTGAAAAGTAAATAGAATATAAATAGATATTAAATATACTATTTCACTTATATAGTGAATATTTATATTTTTCCCTTTAAAAATCAAGTAGATTTATTTTTTACATAAATTAACTATAATAGTGAATTTCTATTTCACTACTTTAATGAATTTATATTCACCATATTAGGTATTCTTTAAAAAATATATTTAAATTCAATTTCACTATTTCACTTATATAGTTAATTTATATTCACTATTTATGGTATTATTATTTTTTATACAATTTTAGTATTTTAAGACTTTTTCATTATTTCATATAATTAGTGAACTTTTTTTATTTAATAAATTTTACAAAAAAATTAATTTTCTTTATTTTTTAATTTTTAAAATTTTTATTTCACTATTTCTATGAAATAGTATATATTTTTATAAAAAAATTCCGGCTTCGGGCATTCTTTATATTTTCTATTTTAAAAACATAATTAACTATTTCATATAATTAGTGAATTTTTTCTATTTTTTTCAAAACTTTTCTGTATTATTGTATATAGATTTATCGATTAGTCTTTATAAGACTGTCTTTTTTATTAGTTTTTTATAGTTTTTAATTGATTTAAAATTACTTTTTTATATAAAAAAATACTTATTATATATAAGTATATTTTTCTATTTTTTTATAGGTATCATTTAATTTTTATTGTATTTAATTTATGCTTTGTCTACTACTATTCTTGTACTACTCCAATTGATCGGAGACGAAGAAAATCTGAAGCTACTTGCTTTGGACCATAAATTTTATCTCCGACAATTGGAGACCCTATGCTTTTACAATGAATTCTGATTTGATGACGAACTCATCTGGTTATATACACATAAAGTAATGAAGTATTTCTTTCTTTATTATATTGTAGAAATTGGATTTTTGTAGAAACCATATGTTGTATACCTCTTCCATTTTTTTTATCTTTTTCATGGTGGATTACTATCATTTTCTTCTCATCAAAACGATGATGCATAATAGGTGTATCTATCTCTTTTATGGTATTTTCTGATCAAAAAAATGGATTACCCTGTACTTCTGCAAGATATACTTTTTGTATAGCTCATTTTTTTTGTTGGTCCTTGTAGAAGCTGAAACTTTCTTTATCTTTGGCAAAATAAAGGAATCAACCTGTATCATTATCTAATCTATTTAATAATCCGTATTCTTGTTCCTTTGTAAAATTAGTTGTTTGATTGATAATAAAATTGTTAATAGTTTCTGGAGTATATCCATCGATATGACAATACGAATGATAATTATTAAAATCAGATTTTTGTAGTATTGATAGTAACTGTTCTGGGTTTTTAAAGTAGTCTAAAATTGACTTTTCTGATCAAAAAGTAGAAGCAATTCAATGTGGTTTTCGTAAAAGGTAAATTTTTTGATTGGAATAGAGCATTGAAAATACCGTAAACGCCTTTAATAAAAAGGTACACTATCGTGTACCCTGAAATTATTTTTCTTGTTCCATTATTTTTCTTTCTTTTTTGTACTTTTTCATAGAAATATAAGCTAATGCTGGTGCTATAAATATTGATGAAAATGTACCTCATATTACTCATATACCTATAGTAAATGAAAAATCTTTGATTGCTCCTGTTCCAAATATATACATGGCAATAATAACTAATAATGTAGATAATGATGTTCCAATAGATCTTTTCATTGTTTGCCATAAACTATCATCAAATATTTTTCAGTAAACAATATTCTTTTCATTTTTATTTTGAATATTTTCTCTGATTCTATCAAATACAATAATAGTATCGTTGATACTATATCACATATTAGTAAGTATGGCTATAATAAACACTGTATCAACTGTCACTGAATTATTTACCATCATCAAAAAACCATATGCTCATGCTGGTATTGATACATCAAATATCATAGTAATGATAGTAACTGTTGCTAATATTGTTGGAGGAATAGATTTTCTAATTCCTGCAAAAGAAAAAATCATATATATTGCCATCAAAGCTAGACCAATAAGTATTGCTTGTTTAGCTGTTTTTTGCATATAATTTCCTACACTTGGTCCAGTAATAGATTGTGAAATAATTTCATTTTTTGTAGAAATATAACTTTTGTCTATTAATAATTTTTGGATTTGATTTGAAAGTTCATTAACTTTTTCGTCATTTTCGACTTTTGTTCTAATTGAAATCTTTGTAGTATTATCTTCTGTTTCAATCAAAATATTTGAATCTTTGTAATTTTGGCTATCCAAATATGTTTTTACATCTGATTGTAATTTTTCTTCGTTAGTGGTATTTGCTATTATAATTTTTACTCATCCTGTAAATTCTTCTGAAAATCTCATATTCATAAAAAATAATATCCATGATCCAACTAGTAACATAGCAGAAATAGTTAACCAAAGATACGATCTTTTGATAATTGAAAACTTCTTATTCATTTTTATCTATAAAAAGTAAAACGTCAGTATTTTTTATGGATTTGGGCAGTTTATTCAATAGTAAATTATAATGATGTATAATAATTTTTAGCTGCTTCTTCTTGAGCTTTTTTCTTATTAGGACCCAATCATTGTGCAACTTTTTGGTTTCAAATGTATATTTCTGAAAGATAGGTAATGGTATTTTCCTTATCATCTTTTTGATATTCACTATCGTTGTATACAGGAAGTTCTTTTGTTTTTTTTTGAACATATTCTTGAACCATTGTTTTATAACTTTTTACTGGATCTTTACTGATTGTTGAAATTTTACTAAAAATATAATTCTTTATAAAATCTTCAGTAATATCTATTCATAAATCCAAATACAAAAAACCTAATAATGATTCTAAACAATCTGATAAAATAGCATTTTTTTTTCTTCATTGCATCTTTTCTTCACCCTTACTTACAAAAATATAGGTATCTAATCAAATTTCTTTTGCTACTTCTGCTAGATTTTCTTCTCTTACTAAAGCAATTTTGTATAGTGTTAGATCTGATTCTGCATATTCTGGATAGTTGATAAATAATAATTTATTGGTTATAGAAGACAAAACACCATCTCCCAAAAATTCTAATCTTTCATTATGACTCAAAATTTGTTTGAAATCTGCTGCAAATGATTTGTGAACAAATGCCTGAAGCATCATCGTTTCATCTTGAATTTTTTCTATGGGAATAGCTAATTTTTTTAGAAAATTTTTTATAGATTCTTTTTTTTCTATTACTTCTTTTGGAAGCATGATTTTCTTTTATAAATTAAATAATATATTATTTATAGTAATCAAATTTTTTTCATTGGGTATAATTTATATAACTGTTTCCTAAAATAAGTAATAATTCTGTTCCACTCTGTTGTTGTTGATACATTTCTTCTGATCATAAACCAGGGAGAATAAATCAATCTTTGTCTACTATAGTTGTTACTTTTTCAATTGGAAGAAATGTTTTTAGCATATTGATAGTATTTTCATATGTTCCTGTTCATAGAATATATATTTCTGTCTGTAAATATGGCGTTTTTGCATTTTTTGTATCAAGAACATTAAATCCATATTTTTTTAATTTTACTCCTATTTGACTTGCATGTTTTTCAGCTGTAGCTCTTTGTTGTTTTGCATATTGTTTATCTATTCAATTCCAAATCATTATTTTTGCGTTTTCTATAAGATATTCTTGGTTATGCATTACATAAAAAGCAAATTTTTGGGTATAATCATAAAAATTAGTATTGGTTGGGGTAGATCATATTGGTAAAATAACTGAAGCTCATCAAAACAAATCTCTTGAAGGAGGATATAAAAAACATCAAGGACGAGATAGTCTAGGTACTATATTACTACATTCCATTGTAAATCCATAAGAAAAAATATGTTCTGTTGAATCTATATATTGAGATAGTCAAATTACTTCATCTAGAGATATATTAGTATTCACCATTGATACATAGTCTTGATATAATTTTTTGGCTGTTGATGGTTTGAATCATTGTTGTTTTACTTTTTCTATTATTGCTTTGATTATTTGTTGCTGTCTCAATGATCTATCAAAATCTGAAGTTGAATGTCTTGATCTAGCATACATCAAAGCTCTATCTCAACTAAATATTTGAACACCAGAACTTACTCTAAAAGTCATATATCCTAATTTTCCATCTGGATATGTAGTATCTACTATTGGTTTTGGAACGTTGATTTCTACGCCTCATAAGGTATCTATCACTTTTTCAAATCCATTAAAATCTATAAGAACATAATAAGAAATATTTATTCACATAATATCCTGTAATTGATTCATCATAGCTCTCGCTCATGTTTCAAATTCATGTTTTCTAGAAAGTGCTCTTGAAAATACTTGATTAATTCTTCCTACACTTTTTATTTCTTTATTTGATACATAAAGGTCTCTTGGAACAGATACCATTGTTACAGCTCATAATTTTTGATTCCAAGACGCTACCATGATAGAATCTGCTAAGTATCATCAGCTATGTTTTTCTCATCAATATCAAATAATCATAATATTAACATTTCAAAATTCATCTTTTTTCATTTCTTTTCATAATGTTTTACTGACAATACTTATCGTTCACTTTCAAATACTATGTGTTATAAATTGTCATGCTTGAATAATATATTTTCAAAAATATCCTATACATAAAATACATAAGATTGTTATAAAAATATTAATCAGACTTTTTTTTTTGTTTGGTTTTCCAAAAATATTAGAGTTAGAACTAGTTCTGTATTCCATTTCTCAAATTCTTTTACTAACAAATTTTTTTCTCATTTTGATGGATAATAATAAATTTTGTCGAAGGGCATTATATAATAATAAATTTTAACATCAAGAGAAATTTTTAAAGAAAAAAGTTCTATAAAATTTGCTTTTTTTTTGTTTTTTGAATATAATTAATTTAAAGTTTATTAAATTTGTTATTTTTATAGCTATTATAAATTTTTATTTTGTATAATCATATTATGTCATCTGGCTTTGATATAGAACAAATCTTAACAATCATTGAAAAGAATGCAAATATTTCAGATATTCATCTGTCTTCTTGAGAAAGTATTGCTTATAGATTAAATTGAGAAATTTTTAGAGAAGAAAGTGCTGGAAAATTAAATAATGAGATGATGGAATTAATTGTAAAACAACTTTTTCAATGAAACCCTCAAAGATTTGAAAAATTTTTATGAGATAAAGAATGTGATTTTGCATATATTTCAAAATCTGGATTTCCTTACAGAGTTAATACATTTTTCAAAACAGGTAAAATGGGGGTTGTTATGAGAAAAATTAATTCAAATGCTAAAAAAATTGAAGAATTGATGTTTGTTGATATTGCTGAAAGTATCAAAAAAAATGTATTAAATCAAAAAAAATGATTGTTTTTGGTTACCGGTCCAACTTGATCAGGTAAATCAACTTCTTTGGTAGCAATGTTGGAAGAAATAAATAAATTTAGATCAGAAAATATAATTACTATTGAAGATCCTATTGAATTTATATTTCATCCACAAAAATGTATTATTTCTCAAAGAGAAATCGGTCATGATACTCGATCTTTTCCTAATGCGTTAAGAGCTGCTATGCGTGAAGATCCAGATATTATTTTTGTATGAGAAATTCGTGATAGAGAAACCGCTGAATCTGTTTTAAGTTTGGCTGAGACAGGACATTTAGTTTTTAGTACATTACATACAAATTCGGCAGCAAATACTGTAAATAGATTTATTTCTTTTTTTCCTCCAGAAATTCAAAATAGTGTTGCTGATAGATTAGCTGCTTCATTAATTGGTATTCAAT
The DNA here is from genome assembly GCA_964586005.1 of uncultured Candidatus Peribacteria bacterium. Taxonomy (GTDB): domain Bacteria; phylum Patescibacteriota; class Gracilibacteria; order Absconditabacterales; family Absconditicoccaceae; genus UBA5124. Next base: position 27,063 of record CAZPFR010000004.1, read on the forward strand.
CACAAATGTTGGTTAAAAGTAATATGTGATGAAGAGTTTGAATTTTTGAATTGATGTTAAATATCAGTTCTATTAGAAATAATATTAAAAAAAGAGAGATTGAACAACTTGATAATATTATAGAAACTTCTTCATTAATTGGTATGATTACACAAAAAAGATATGCTCAAAAACTTATTGATAAACAAATTATTGATCCAAAAGAAATTGAATGGTTGTTGAAATGATCTACTCTTTAGTATTTTATATTCTTGTTGTGTGATATGGTAGTTGATTATATTTCTTGATATAAGGGTTCTTGAAACCCAAAACCATTAACTTGGGAAGAAATTAATAAGATGAAAAAAATAATGAGAAAAGTTCCTGTTATAAAAAAGATTAGTGATAATTATCATCAAAAAGAAGTAGACAAAGCAGATTTAGAATTTGAACAGCAATTAGAAAATATTAAGTAAACTTATTTATATTATTTATTACTTTATACTATGGTTAATATTGATCTTGTAAAACAAAAAATTCCTCAAGAATTTTGGCAAGTTATGGAAAATTATACCATTGCTGATACTTTTTTGGAAAATATTGCTGATGTTATTGTATTAATTTTAACTTCAAAATCTTTGGATAGTCAACAAGAAAAACAATCTTGGTTTGATCTTTTTCCTTTGATGAATAAAGAACAAATAGATAAATTACGTGATATTTTGATAAGAGAAAAACAAAAATTAGAAGAAATTGAACAAAAATATGAACAAAAAAAAGAAGAATTAGTAAATAAATATGTACAAAAATTTGATGAAAATAGTTATCAAAATACTATAGAAAAATTACAACAACATGAAGAATCTAATAAAGAAAAAGAAAATCAAGAAGCTGAAGATCTTCTTAATAATTTATAATTTATATTATATATATGTATAAATTTTTTAAAAAAAATATAGTCTGATTGTTTATTATATTTTTATTGTCTATTAATATAGATTATACTTTTGCTGTAAGAGATATTATGGATATTATGTTTCATCCTGCAAAATCTTATGAAAAAATTGTAGATTTGGGAACAACTAAAAATGCTGTTTGAAATGAGGTTTTTAGAGAATCTACTCAATTTTGAGTCAATGAGAATTTGTGAAATTGATGTTTTGTTAATAAACAACATATTACCAATAAGACTATAGAACAACAAATGGTTGATATTGGTTTTGATTGAGATTCTCGTGTTTTTTGTGAAGAGGTTCTTTGAGGTGATTATGATACTACTGTTGTTTGAATACAAAAACAAGCTCCTTTGATTGTTAGAATTACAAAATTTTTATTAAGATTAACTATTATATTATCTATAACTATGGTATTATATAATTGAATTTTTTGGGTTATAGAAGCTTCTAAATGATGAGATGTGAAAGATGCTCAAAAAAATATTATCTATATAGTAGGTTGAATATTATTAGCTTTATCTAGTGTTGCTCTAATTAATTTAATTAGTTCTATTACTTTGAGTAGTTTAGTTTGATAAAAAAATAAGATGTTAAAAAAAATTATTATTAGTTTACTTTGATTATTGTGATTGGGTTTTTTGTTTTCTTATAGTTTTGCTATAACTGTTGAATTACCTCGTGCACAAGGAAATCAAGATATAGCTGTTATAGGACCAGAACAAGTTTCTTGAGATGAAAGTTCTTTTTTTGAAACTATTCAATTAATTAATAAATATTTATGGTTTTGACTTGGTGTAATTTGTATGTGAATTTTAGTTTGGTGATGAATACAATTAATTACTGCAAATGGTAGTGAAGATAAAATGAAAAAAACAAATAAATTATTAATGTGAGCTTTAATCTGAATTTTAATATCAATTTTATCATATTCAGTAATTAGATTAGTTGTAAATCTTTTTCAATAATTTTTCAACAATTTGTTTTGTTAGTTTATAAGCGTGTTTAAAATTTTTATATAGGTAGTAATTGATTTTTGGTTTTATATATTTTATATATTATTTTTTAGATAATGTATTATTTTTTAACATTTTAACATTTTTATTTTTTATCAAAATATTTATTTTTATGAGTAATTACAATAATTTTCTTAATAATAAACATTTATTTAATATTTTTAAGTTATTATTATTATTAATTTTTTTATATTATATTTAATTAATTAATAAATATATTATATACTATAATGTCTTGAAATATATTCATATATTTATAAATAGTATTGGTGATTATTTATTTTTTATAAACGATGATGAAAGATTTTTTAAAGAGATGTATTATTGGATTATTTTCTTGATCTTTTATATTATATTTATTGTATTTATTAATTTGATGAAAAATTATTGTAAATAATGCTTTTATAGAATTTAATTTAATTTATTTAATTATTCTTTTTGTAGTTGGTATTTATTTATTTATATTATTTTCAATACACCCTATTTATATGAAAATATCAAAACCTAGTTTGTTTTTTATGTGAATTGGTTTAGTTTTATTATGAGATAATATATTAATAAATAATCCAGATTTATATATTTATATATCAGATTTAGTTAAAATTTTATGATCTTTATTGGTTGTTTTAGCTTGGACTAATTTTTTTATTAGTGCTAAAGTAAAAAAACAAAAAGATG
>CAZPFR010000004.1:29788-52553 GCA_964586005.1 uncultured Candidatus Peribacteria bacterium
GTTTTAGCTTGGACTAATTTTTTTATTAGTGCTAAAGTAAAAAAACAAAAAGATGAAAGTAAATTACAAATAATTGAAGTTTAATAATTAATTTAAAATAAACTTGACATTTTCTATTGAATATATATATCTTTTATAATTAAATTTTATTTAGTTATATAGATATTATGAAAACAATATCAAAATTTATATTATCATTAGTAATTATTTTCTTGTGATACTTTTTAAGTATTATTGTTTATTGAGCTTGTACTAATGTTGCTTGAATTTGAACAATTTGTTGAAATCAAGATATTTGTACGAATAATGGATGATGTTTATGTAATTGAAGTTATATAACTTCATGATCAACATGTGTTAATATTATTTATCCAACAAAGGATAATATTTATGGAATAGTTTCTTTGGGTGTAACTTGTACTGATGTAGATTGATGTTTTTGTACTGCAAATACCCCTAGTAATGTAATATCAAATTCTCAAATTTGTTCTTGAATATATCAAATTCCTCAAAATACATTACCTTTATTATCTAATTGACAAATATCTGTTTCAAATACACAGGCTTTTTTTCAATTTATTAGTACAAAATCTTGAAATATAACATATAATGGTTCATGTTGAAATTGATCATTATGAACAGTTGTAAGTTGAACTAATACAACAGTTTTTAATTTATCTAATTGAGTATATTCAAATTGTCAAATTAGAGTTACAGATATTTCTAATAATATAAGTTCTTGGTTGCCAATACCTTCTTTTACTATAAATTATAATAATAATACTTATACGTATCCAACATGTAATGATTCGAATCTAACTTGTGTAGATGGTACTTATAGAATTATTGTTTGATGATATGCTTGTGAATGATGAAATTTATCAAGATCTTGTTCATCATATTCCTCAATATGTAGTGATTATCAATTAACATGTATAAATGGGGTCTATAGAGTAAGAGATGGATATAACTGTCAATGATGAAATCTTGGTTATTCTTGTTCATCATATACCCCAACATGTACTAATTCTGAATTAACATGTATAAACGGTATTTATAGAGTAAGAGATGGATATAACTGTCAATGATGAAATCTTGGTTATTCTTGTTCTTATTTATCAACATGTACTAGTTCAAACTTAACCTGTGTAAATGGTATTTATAGAGTTAAATCATGATGATATAGCTGTCAATGATGAAATCTTGGTTATTCTTGTTCTGTATCAAATTCAAGTTTGGATGATTTATTACAAACTGTTGAAGATGAAAATAGTACTATTTATGATTATACTCCTCAATGATTTAAAATCAGAATATATGTTCCTAAATATCGTAATTATCTAATTAAAAAAACAATATTAAGTTTAAATACAAGTATTAATAAAGAAGTAAATACAAGTCTTTATAATTTTAAGTCTGATGTTTATGATTTAAATACATTATTATATAGTACAAACTCAGTTATTTATACAGATATTAATTCTTTGGTAGATACGTATAATAAATTTTTATGATTGCTTTATATTGTTTTGGATTTGAAAAAAAGAGATTATCTTTATGAAGCGAGAAATTATTTTAAAGATTTTTTTACTCAGTTTAGTAATTTTAAGAAAAACTATTAATATAAATATTTTCTCTAATTTTTAATTGACTTTTGTTTTAAAATAAATATAGTATTATTAATAAAAACTAAATAATTTTTATTATCTGGTTTTTATATTATGAAGTGATAATTAACATAAAAAAATACATTATGAAAAGATTAGTTAATTTTTTGGTATTGAGTTTAATTGCTTTTGTAATTAATGCTCAAACACTTCCTTCGGCACAAATATTGTTGAATGGAAGTGAAGTTGGAAGTGAAACAACAGTTTGTAATGATTCGATTGTTTTGAGTACTGCAATAGGTGATCAAACATCTATTTATTATTGGCAGAGAACAAATCTATCGAATATTACTTCTGATTTATCAACTCTTTCAAGGGTTTCTTTGATTCAAAATGAATCTAAAGTTAAGTATACAGTATTTGTAAATTATGCTGGGACTTTGTATTCAGATTCTTTAATTTTGAATGTACGAGAAGCTCCAGTGGTTTTAACTTTACCTAATATATCTTCTTTTGTTGGTACAAATGTTGTTATTAACGCAACAAATCAAAATAATTCTGATTATACTTATCAATGGTATGAAAATGGAGTTGTTTTGAATAATGGAGGTTTATATCAAGGTGTTACTACTTATCAATTGAGTTTTAAACGAGACTCATCTTTGATAGGTAGACGTTATGAATGTAGAGTAACTAATTCTGGTGGTTGTTTTTCTTTTGCAAGAACACCTTTGGGACAAGGTTCTCTATATACAGAAACTTTAAATACATCAATCACACGATCATCGGCAGCTTGTGTAGGAGATTTAAAAACAATTTCTGTTACCTATAGTGGTGGAAGTAATTTGTATGATATACAATTATTGAATACCGAAAATTTGGTTGAAGGACAACAAGCTATTAGATCAAATGTTGAAGCTGGTACACAAGATTTTGTTTTTAGAGTAGTTGATGGAATAAGAAATTATTCGTTTAGAGTGTTTGATAAAAACATTCATTATTCGACAATTTTAACCACATCTATTATTGGTAATCCGAAACCTATAGTTTCGGTTATAGCTTTTACCAGACCAACTGATTGTGTTTCTAGTAATGGTTCTATAACCGTTACACAGGGATATAGTTATTTGTGGTCAACAGGTCATACCACAGCAACAGCTAATAATTTGTATAGTGGTAGTTATGAAGTAGTTGTTACTAATTTGGATTGTTCAACAACTTTTTCTTACAAACTTGATCCTATTAATGTTCCTACAGGAGTATTAAGATCATCATCTGTTGATAATATAATTTGTGAAGGTGAAGAGGTTGTTTTTACTGTGACTAGTACAGCTCCCGAAGTTCGTTTTTTGAAAAATGGGGTTGAGGTTAGAGGCTGGGCATCTGGTACAGGATCTAATCAATTTAGAACAAAACAAATTACGAATAACGATACTATATCAGCTGAATTACATTCTATTAACGGTTGTGTAGGTATTGTTTCAGGCGTAATTATGAAAGTTAAACCAAAACCAATACCGGTATTGGTGTCTAAAATGAATCCAACTACTTGTAATTCTTCTGATGGATTAATAACAGTTTCCGGAGGAAGTTCTTATTCTTGGAACACCGTTCCTGTCAGAACGACAGCAGTTATTACAAATTTACGAGAAGGAAATTATATTTGTACTGTAGTAAATAATGGATGTAGTGATACTATTTCAGTTTCATTACTCTATCCATTGGCTCCTACAGGAATATTAGGTTCTTCAGATGAAGATAATATAATTTGTGATAGTGAAGAAGTTATTTTTGCTGTTAATACTTTAGCTTCTGAAGTTCGTTTTTTGAAGAATGGAATTCAAGTTAGAGGCTGGGCATCTGCTACAACTTCAAATATGTATATTACAGATAATTTATCTAATAACGACATTATTTCTGCTGAAATTCGCACTGGAAATTGTTTAACAGTTTTACCTGGTATTACTGTTAAAGTTAAACCAAAACCAATACCGGTTTTACTGTCAAAAACTAATCCAAGTACTTGTAATTCTTCTGATGGATCAATAACAGTTTCTGGAGGAAGTTCTTATTCTTGGAATACTGTTCCTGTTCGAACAACAGCAACTATTACAAATTTACAGCAGGGGAATTATACTTGTACTGTAATGAATAATGGATGTAGTGATACTATTTCAGTTTCATTAATTAGTCCATTGGCTCCTACAGGAATTTTGAGTTCATCAGCTGTTGATAATATAATTTGTAGTGGTGAAGAAGTTGTTTTTACGGTGACTAGCACAGCTCCAGAAGTTCGTTTTTTGAAGAATGGGGTTGAAGTTAGAGGCTGGGCATCTGCTACAGGTTCAAGTACGTATATCACAAAGGATTTGTCTAATGATGATATTGTTTCTGCTGAAATTCGTAATGGAAGTTGTTTGACAGTTTTATCTGGTATTGCTACCAGTGTAGGACAGTCACCGATTATCCATTTGGATAAGCAATTGATAATTCTTCCTGGGGATTCTTTAACTCCCAACATTGGAGTAGATGAATTTTCTCCGGTAAATGACTATGTTATCCAAAATTATTCTTGTTATTGGACAGGTCCAGATAAATTTGTCTCTAATGATTTTTATCCTTGGTTATCAAAATCGGGTAAATATACTATTAGTGTTCAAAATTATTATGGATGTGCCTCTAAACGAGAAATGGAGGTGATATTATTTAATCCTTCAGATACCTCTTTTATAGAACATACACTACCTCGTATTGTTTGTTATGGAGGAGATCCACTAATTTTGGATAGTTATGTTACTTATCCTCATAAGGGTAAATTTACAGGAGTCAATGTTTCTGATAGAAAATTCAATCCAATAGAAAAAGGTATATTTAATGTATTTTGGACTTTGGGTGATGTTACCAGAGATATATTGGTTACTGTTGTTGGTCCGCCCGTAGTTCATTCTCATATGGATACTATTTTGGCTTGTGAGGAGAGTAATGTTTGGTTATCAGCTGTTGGTATAGCAGATACTTATAGTTGGTTTTCTGAAGATGAACGTGTTTTGTCTCAAAATCAACATTATAAAGTTCTCGTAAAAGATCCTGTTTCTTATATATTGCAAGCAGGGTTTGAATATGAAGACAGATTCTGTTATTCCTATGATACGGTATATGTAGCCCCTGTTTCAGCAAAATTTTCTTCCTATCAATATATTGGGGATGGTTATTTTGATGAGACATATGGTTCTACTATAACTTTTATTCCAGAATATTCTCTGGGAACATCATATAATTGGAATTTTGGTAATGTTTTTGTTAGAGATGGGGGTCGATCTGATTCAATTTCTCCTGTTTATAATTACAGACCATATTACGGTTATTTTGATGTTACATTGAATATGAGTTCTGTTTGTGGAGATTTTACTCATACAGAGAAAGTATTTGTAAATTATCTTACGAATGAAACAAAACAAACAACAGATGTTGAAATTTTTCAAAACAATGACTTCAAGGTATATTGTAATGAAAATATTTTAATAATTGAATCTAATGAAAAAAATATTTCTAAAATTCAGATTTTTGATTTGTTTGGTAAAATTCTTACCGCAAATACATTTGGTTTTGGAAATAAAAATTCTTATCAGGTTGATATGTCTAAGTATCGATCTGGAATATATATAGCTACTATTTTTGATGAAAAGGGAGGAGTTTTCTCCAAGCGATTTATCAAATAAAAATATTACTTACATAATTAAGGGCTCTCGGTTTTCCGTGGGCTTTTTTTATATAATAAAATCTGATTTATTTTTCATAATTAGTTAGTACACTACATAGTTCTACAATACCATTTCCATTTCATATATATTCTACAATAGAACAAAAACGAAATTCTTTAGCTGTTTCATCTCAGCATCAAGGAAAACTTCAATTGATACAATCAATTGAATCTCAACCTGTATTTGTTGATTCTTTTTTGAATATTCAGTATGATTTTATTCTTTTGAAAAAATAACCTTCTTTGCTTGTAGGAATTTCTCATGGACAAGGAGTTCGAATTCAATCCTTTTCACACATTGAATATACTAAATTAGTTCATGTTATACCGCTATTTATAGAAAAATTTTGATTAATTCAGCTTGCATAAAAATATTGTTCTCAACTAATTATAGCAGTTTTTATAATATATGTTCATGATCTAAATCGTGGATCGTTTTCTAATCATTCGCTAATTTCATCTATTGAAGGGTTTGTCTTCATCCGTGCTATTTCTTTTTCTCAAGCTCGTTTTTGTCGATTTGTGTTTCTTATATTCATAACTTGTTCTACGCCTTCTCTTGCCAAATTAATAGCTATTATTTTTTGTCTAATTTTTTGTAAATATACTTTGCTATTTGTAAGTGCTTGAATAATTATAATTAATCAGACTCCAATTATTGTTATTGCAATTATTATTTCAATGAAAGTAAATCATTTTTTATTGTATTTCATGAGAAACTTATTTTTATTTGAAAATAAAATACACAAATTTATATTAGTGATTGTTTATTAACTTTCAATAAGTTTTATTTTTCATTCTTTCTATGACAGATACGGTTGTTACCTATATATTTTTGTTTTCGATAGCTATATTGGTTGTTCTCGCTTTTGTTATAGGTACGGAAAAAATGGTAAAAGTTATTTTGGGAAACTATATTTTGACTATAATTTGTTTGGCTTGAAATCAATCTTTGGATATTTTAACACAATTTCTTACTACAATACCCCAAACTAAAATACTTACTATTATTACAACTCAAGATATAGCTAATTTTTTGTCTTCTGGAAAAACGATAATAATTTTTATATTATATTTTCTTTTATTGTTATTGATGTACCAAAAATCTAAAATTCGTATAAATCTTCCGAGTGATGAAATTTTACAAAAAACATTTTCATTGCTTTTAGTTCCTCTTACCGTAGTAAGTTTTATTTTAACATTATTTATTGTTTTTTTCTGAATCAATGTTCTAAATCCAGAATCTTTAGCAATTTTTGCTCGTTGATTTACCAATAATACATATATTATTCAATCTATTGTATTAATGCCAGTTTGGATATTTATTCATTGATTATTTACTGTCTTGATTAGTTCAGAAATTAAGATGAGTATAAAAACAGATATTTAATATTACATTCTTTCCAAAAAATTCATACCTATTAAATTCATACCTATTTTCATTCTTTCTAATGTTTTTTCTAAAAGAGATATTCTGGCTGATTTTATAGGGTCTTCGCTTTTGAGAATTTTTACGTTGGCATAATAACTATTTACTAATTTTGATATATCAAGTAAATATCTACAAATAAGATGTGGTGCTAATTTTTCTTTGGTTTCAAAAATTAGTTCATTTCGTTGAGTTATTTTTTTCAAAAGGTCGAATTCTTCTTGTTCTGTTAGTAGTTTTGATATTTCTTTGGTAGATAAATGTATTACTGGATCTGGGTTATTGTTTATTATACTTTGAATTCTAGCTCAAGTGTAAAGAATATATGCTCAACTTTCTCATTGCATATCTAAAGCTTCATCAACATCAAAAACAATATCTTTTGCAATATCACTTCTTATTAAAAAGAATCTTAATGATCAGATAGCAATTTTTTCTGCAACATCATCTAGCCATTCTACATCCCTTTCTGGATTACGTTCTTTTGTTTCTCGATAAGCTTTTTCGTGTAATATATTTAACATTTCATCTATAGTAACTGTTCGTCATTTTCTACTTGCAAAAGGAAGTCTTTTTTGTTCTTGTTCTTCTTCAGTTAATTGGTATCAAAAATTGATAAGAGTTTTAGGTGTTAAATAAACAACTCCATAACCAAGTGGTGTATATTCTTTATTTTTGTTTAAATATCACAAAAGTTTTAGAGATGATTTTACAATTTCTTGTGGATGTATTTGTCTGTTGTCTATAACAGTTATTGCAATATTATAATTTCAGAATTTGTCTTTAGTTTCACCTGTTTCATTTCCTGTTGTAGAATAAATAATATTACCGTCTGATTCATGAGCAAATGTTTTGTAGAAAAAATTTTTGGTTAGATATCCTAATTTCCACATGGCAAATGCAATATCTTTTGCAATATATGTGGCCACACCGTCAGATTTAATTAATATTTGATATTTTTTTTCTTCTTTTTCAAATTCTGGTAAACTTGAAAGTTCTATTATTCGACAACCTTTTGCTTCGCCTTCATCAACATATTTTACATATCATTTTTCTTTGAGTAATTCTATCGCTTCTGCAAAAAATTTCATATGTAAGATATCTGTTTCTCGATTAATCATATCAAAAGATGAATTCATTCTCCAGCATGTTTTTATTTGTTCTAATGTACATTTTTTTGTGTATTCTTGGTGGATTTTGTAAATATCCGGATCGTTTCCTTCTTCTATTTTGCGTAATGTTTCTGATAAAATCTTTTTGAATTCTTCGTCTTCGTCTTTTTCTCTCATTTGTGTATAGATTTCTCAACAATAATGATCGAATTTTTTTTCTGTATCAATTGGTAATCAGTAATGGAGGTGTCAAACAATATTATAACCAACATTTACTCAACTATCATCTCAGTAGTTTGATGCATGTGTTTGATATCATAGATAATTAAAAATCTTTTTGACACTATCTCCTACACAAATATTTCTGGCTTGTCAAATATGTAATGGTTTATTTGGATTTGCGCTCATATATTCAATCAATACTTTTGTATCCTGATTATCTCGATCGGCTGGTGTTGGATCTGGATTATTATACATATCTTCTATAAAAAATTCTTTGTTTATATGTGCATTTACATATGGTCAAACAACCTCAAATACTGAGAAATAATCAGAAAATAATTCTTTTGATAAGTTTTCAGCAATTATTTGAGGTGATCTTTTTAATACCTTTGATAATTGGAAACAAGGGAATGATAGATCTCATGGTATATTTTCAGGTGGTATTTCTATGAGATTTATAATTTCTTCAAAAGGAATATTAATTTTTTTTTGTAATATTTCTCAGAAATACATTTTATACTTTTGAATCATTTTTTATTAATAGTGATAAAACTGCGAATGTATACTTTATTAACTTGCTCTTTGTTATCAAGATTTATTTTCTCGCTTCTTAACTTTTTTTAATTCATTGTCTATTTTTGTCTACTAATTATTTTACTATGCGGTTTTCTTTTTGTGCTTTTTTTATTTGATCAAAAAGTAATCATTTTCGATTATCTTCAGTTTCATATTTGTAATCATTTATATCATTTCGATTTAATATTTTTTTATATGTTTCATAATTTTTTTGATTATTTATATATTTTTCAGGTCGTATAATATAGACAATTTCTAAAACTCTTTTTGAAAATCTTTGGTATATTGGTTCCATAATTATTTTTCATCAACCTTGTTCTATTATATATTGTTTCTGTTTAATTTCATATTCTTTTATCATCAAAGGTAAACTAAAATCTGACTTATTTTTTCTTTCTTCAATATTATTATTTTCTATGATTATCTTTCTGTTATTGGTTGGTTGATAATATTCGTGGTTTCAATACTCTTTGATTATTTTTTCTGTATTTCATATTTGCGTTATTCTGATTTTTCACGAATACATAATATACATAGTTCAGTCAGGAAATTTTATAATAAGACTTCAACTATTTTGATTGGTGTCTAATCAGATTGTTTTTTCTTTTTCTTCTTTTAAAAATAGTTGTTGATATGTTTTTTCAGGGAATATTTTTTGTTCTCAAAAATCCGATATTTCAGTTATTTCACTAGTTTTGTTGTCTCAGGAGAATATATATTTTTTGTGTTGAGTAAAATAAAAACTATCTTCATTTGGAGTATCTTCATATAAAGGTAAAAATCATATCCCAATAAAAAATCAGATTATTACTATGAGAAAAATACTTATTATTTTTGTTATTTTATATGAAAAAAACAATAAATTTATTGTAAATATTGACAATATACTAGTACTTGTTATTTGATCATAATCTAAATTACTTTCTTTGTGAAGTATGTATATTAAGAATATTACTATTATATTTGCTATAATTATTTGTATTGTTTCTTTTTTTTTCATGTTTTTTACTTCTTATAAATAATTTATTGTTCATTATATGTAAAAAAAATAATTTTTCAAATGCGTTTTAACAGTAAATTATTATCAATTTTTTTACTTTTTGGTTGTTTTTTTCTAAAAAGCGTTTTCTAAACTGTTTTCTAAAACAACCATTTTTTTTAAAAAATTGCTTGATTTTAGATTTTTTTTTACTATATATTGGACTCAGCGTGTTTTTTGTGCTATAAAAACTATACCTGGATACGCGGATATGATGTAATTGGTGTAGCATAGCAGACTTCAGCTCTGTTCGTACGGGTTCGAGTCCCGTTATCCGCTACGGTTTCATTACCTATTATGTTCTTTAATATTCTTTTGTACTAAAAAGAAATGATAAAACAAATTCTTCTTGGTTTATTTGTTTCATGATTGTGAGTTGCTTTGATTTATTTTTCACAAGCGGTTTCAGATTTGTTTTGAAGAGTTGATTGGTTTGAACGTAATATTGGGTCAACAAGAAATGGTTATGTTATTTTTGGTTTCTTTGTTATTGTATTGGGATTTTTGATTCTGTTCTGAGTAGTTCCTGTGTCTCAACCTATTACTCAAACACTTCCTTCTACATTAGGTTAGTTATTGTTTAAGGGGAGATGGCAGAGCGGTCAATTGCATCAGACTGTAAATCTGACGCCTCACGGCTACGTGTGTTCAAATCACACTCTCCCCATGTTTATGGGCCCTTAGCTCATTTGGCTAGAGCGCCTGCTTTGCACGCAGGAGGTGATCGGTTCGACTCCGATAGGGTCCACCATTTGAATTCTTATGAGCTCCCGTAGTTCAATGGATAGAACAACAGCCTTCTAAGCTGTGGATCTAAGTTCGATTCTTAGCGGGGGTAATTCATAGTTTGTAGTTAATAGTTTATAGTCGATGATTATGTACTTTTAACTATTAATTGTGAATGATTAATTAGTTTATTTCTGGTGGAAAATTCGCGTATTCTTAGATGCTCTCGTAGTCTAGTGGTCTAGGACGTCACCCTCTCACGGTGAAGATCGCGGGTTCAAATCCCGCCGGGAGTGAAATTGTAGTTTATAGTTTCTTATATACTATATTCATTTATTCTTTATATATATATGGCTCAAAATTATTCTCCACAACAAAATAAGTGATCTTTCCAGAAACCTGTTTATAAACCAGCGACTTCAACTAGTAATAAAACGTTTTCTCATCAAGATCGCAAAATTCCGATGGTTTTTGTTAATGAAAATATAAAAGCTCCAAATATTATTATTATAGATGAAGAATGAAATAATATTTGAACATATCCTAGAAGAAGAGCTCTTGAAATAGCTCAAGAAGAATGAAAAGATTTGGTTCAAATGAGATATGATCAAGAAACAATGACTTCTACGGTGAAATTATTAGACTATGGTAAATATATGTATCAAAAGCAAAAAGATGAAAAAGAAAAGAAAAAAAATCATAAAAATGTTTGATTAAAAGAATTGAAATTAAATTACGCTATATGAGATAATGATCTTCAGTTAAAACTCAAAAAAGCAATAGAAATGTTAAAAGACTGATATAATGTTAAAATTTGGATTAAATTGAAATGAAGAGAAAAAATTTATGCTAGCAAAGCTATTGAAAAATTACTCTTTGTAAAAGAATCTCTTCTTAATTATGGAAGATCTCAGTTTGATTATCCAAAGCAAGAAGCTCAGTGATATAGTATGATTTTATTTAGTAAATAGTTGTTTATAATGGCTCATGCATTAAAGACACATAAAGGTGCTCAAAAAAGATTTAAAATTACCAAAAAAAAGAAAGTTATGTTTAAAAAATCTTGTAATAATCATTTGTTAACAAATAAATGAAAAACAAACAAGTCATATGTTTCTTGAAAAGAACTTCATACATCCTTTTCTAAGAAAATAAAAGATTTATTTCCTTATAATTAGTTCCCATGGTTAGAGTAAAAAATGGTTTGCAAAGACATAAAAGACATAAGAAATTCTTGGGTTTGGCAAAATGATTTACCTTAGGAAGAAAAAATGTTTATAAGCAAGTTAGATTGGCTTTGGTTAAGCAGTGACAACACGCTTATGACAATAGAAAAGAGAAGAAAAGAGATTTTAGAAGATTATGGATAGAAAGATTATCTGCTTCTATTAGAGAAAAAGGTGGTACATATTCATCATTTATAGGTAAAATGGTGGTTAAACGCATTGAACTTGATAGAAAAGTTTTGTCTAATATTTCGGTAGCATTTCCAGAAGTGTTTGATAAGATTTATAAAGAAGTTATTAAATAATTCGTATTACATATTCTAAAATAATGTCTACATAGTAAGTTATTCCTCAATGCCGGGATGGCGGAATTGGTAGACGCACAGGACTTAAAATCCTGCGACAGTAATGTCGTACCGGTTCGATTCCGGTTCCCGGCAATTTGAATTTTATTCTTTAAGATCATAGTAATGTGATTTATCGTTCGAAGATCAGGTGATTTAAATACAAACGAAAGAGTAATATCTTTTTATAAAAAAGAATTATGGGCTTCACATATTTTGGATAAAGCAAAAAAACAAAAACACTATGGAACAAAATGGTATAGAAAAACTGTTTCTTATGATTTTCCTAGTGCTAGAAGATATAAAAGAATTAAAGCAATTGTTTCTTCTGCATATAGAAAAAATAAGAAAAAATACAATACTCTTGCTCAACTTTGAAAAATAGTTTAGTCTTCGGTATTTAGTTGATTGATTAGAAATTTAATCTTGTTTGAATATCTAATCCATAAAATATAAAATCAGATTTTAAATTATAAAATTGTTTATAATGTATGCAGTTATTGCTATTAATTGACATCAATATATTGTTACTGAATGAGATGATATCATAGTTGATTCTTTGGATATTGAAAAAGGTAAAAATATAGAAGTAAAGGAAGTTTTGAGCATTTTTGATGAAAAATGAGAACATGTTGTTGTTGGAACACCTTATCTTGAAAAAGCTTCGGTTGATTGTCTTGTTTCTTCTCATCAAAAGGGTGATAAAATAAGAATTACAAAGTTTAAGAGAAAAAATAGATATCAAAGAACTATTGGTTTTAGACCACAACAAACTGTTTTACACATTAAAAAAATAACATCTTAATGGTAAAAGAATGAGTATTAGAACGAGATGGTGAAGTGTTAGAAGCTTTACCTGCAGGTTTCTTCAAGATTAGATTAAAAGAAGTTGAAACCATAATTCGTTGTAAAAAATCATGAAAAATGAGTCAATCTCATATTTCTATTATTCCTTGAGATTGGGTTAAAGTTGAAGTAAATCAGTATGATATGACACAATGACGTATTGTTTATAGATACAACGATTATAAAAACACATAATACGGTTTGCATTATTTACTTATATAAAGTGTTTACTCATGAAAGTAAAGACATCATTAAAAAAGAGGTGTATGGATTGTAAAATCATTAAAAGACATGGAAAACTCTATGTTACTTGCAAAAAAAATCCTAGGCATAAAGCTAGACAAGGATAATTTTATATCATTGAAAAATCACAATTATGTTTAGATTAATGTGACATGTTTTGGAGGAGAATAAGTCTATCTGGATAGCATTGACTACAATTTATGGTATTTGAAGAAATAGATCCAAAAAAATCTTAGAAAATTTGGGTGTAGATTTTATGAAAAAAGTAAAAGATATCGATGAAGAAGAACAGAAAAAACTTAGTGATGAACTAAAAAAGTATGTTCTTGAAAGTGATCTCAAAAGAGAAATCGCTCATGCTATCAAAAGATTAAAAGAAATTAAATGTTATAAAGGTATGAGACACAATCTTTGATTGCCTGTTAGAGGTCAATGTACAAGAAAAAATGCAAGAACTGCAAAAAAATTGTTATGAAGATCTAGAGTTAGACCTGTTTTGAAGAAATAATTTTATTTGTTTAGATAATTTTTAATAATGGCTGTAAAAGAAAAAACTTCTAAGAAAAAGAAAGATATTAAAATATCTTCTGGTATCTTAAAAGTAAATACTTCTGAAAACAATACAATTATCCTTTTGATAGATCAAGATGGAAATAAGGTTGTTGGTTGAGGAACCGGGCTTGTGTGATATAAATGAGCAAAACAAAATACTCCTTACGCTGCTGAGGTTTTAACAAAACATGTTTTGAAAGAAGCACAAGGTTTTGGTTTGAAAGAAATTTGAATTATATTCAGAGGAATATGATTGGCTAGAGAAGGAGTTTTTAAAGCTATCAATGAAATTGGTGTAATTGATGTTCAATATATAAAAGAAGCTACTCCTATACAATTTGGTGGTGTCAAAGGAGTAAGACCAAAGAAAAATTAGTTTTATTATTTTAATATTTTGTATACATGAGATATACAGGTCCTAAGTTTAAATTATGTAGAAGAGAACAAGTTGATTTGTTTTGATCAAAGAAATATGATGTAAAAAGAAATAGAAATCTTCCTGGACAACACTGAGCAAATATGCAAAGAAGTTCTGAATATGGAAAACTTTTGAGAAATAAACAACTTCTAAAAAGAACATATGGTTTATCAGAAAGACAATTTGTAAGAATTGTTAAAGAGTTTGCTGCTAATTATTCAAAAAATAAAGATATTACGCATGACTTTGCTTTGTTTCAATTTTTGGAAAGAAGAATGGATTCTGTTGTTTATAGAGCTTGATTTGCAAAAACAATTATGCAAGCTAGACAAATGGTTGTTCATGGACACTTTTTATTGAATGATAAAAAACATAACATTCCTTCAACTTTCTTAAAATCAGGAGATACTATTTCTTTGAAAAAAGCTTTACAAAATTCTCCTTTGTATGCACAATCATTAGATAGTAAAGTAAAAGCTCCATCTTGGGTTAAGGTTGATAAAAATGCATATAGTGTTCAATTAACTAACCTTCCTCAAATGTGAGAAATACATGTAAATTCAGATTTGTTGAAAGTTATTGAATTCTATGCTAGAGCTTAATATTCCTTTATATATTTTAACAAAAACATATGTTAGATATCCAAAAACTTATCTGAGCTCCTAAGATTGTTGTTTCTGAAAAAGAAGACAACGTTACTAAATTTGAGATAAAATATTTACCAAGAGGATTTGGTCATACTTTGGGTAATTCTTTGAGAAGAATTATTTTGGGTTATAGTGTTTGATCTGCTGTAACAGGATTGAAAATAAAAGGAGTTTCTCATGAATATCATGTTGTTGATGGTGTTTTTGAAAATGTTATTACTATTATGTTGAATTTTAAAACATTGCGTTTTAAATTTGATGATAGTATTGATTCTATTCAATGGATATCTCAAAGATTTTCTGGAGTTGGTGTTTATACAGCAAAAGATATAAAATTACCATCAGGTATAGAATTATTTAATCCAGAAGTTCGTTTGTTTGAAATTACAGATCCTTCTGTAGAATTAAATATGGATATTAGAATAGAAAAATGATATGGATATTATAGTATTGATTTTTTGAGAAGTCGTGATAAAAAAGAAGATAGTGATGTGAATATATTACTTATAGATAACGAATTTAAATTGGTAGAAGCAATTAAATATGATGTTGAAGAAGTAATAGAAGATTTCACTGGTTCAACAAAAGATTTATTGGTATTTGAAATAAAAAACTGATATTCTGGTGTTTCTGCAAAGGAAATTCTTATGTTTGCTGGAGAAGTTTTGGCTTCTTATTCTAAGTTGTTTGTATTTGATAATGTATATATTGATAGATCTGTGTTGGTAGATATGGATGATTTAGTACAAGAAACAACTAGAACAGAACATGAAATTGGTGTTAAAACAATGCCTATTGATGCTCTTCCTTTGAGTGAAAGAACAAGAAATGCTTTGATTAAAAATAATATATTATATGTTGAAGATCTAGAAAAAAAGAAAAAATGAGAATTATTATTGATGAAATGAGTTTGAAGAAAAGCTATTGATGAGATTGTTAGTTCTTTGTCTAATATTAGTAAATCTTTGATTGGATAATTTTTATACTTTATGTTTATAGTCAATGAGACATCAAAAAAAGAAAGTATTACTCCTTAATTCTTGAGTGAAAAAACAATCTGTTTATTTGAGAGTATTACTTACTAATCTTATAAAAAATGGAAAAATTACTACAACAAAAAAAAGATCTCAAGTTATAAAAGCTGAGGCTGATAGTTTTTTTTCTAAGCTTTTGGAGATTACTGCTAGATTTGAAAATGAAAAAGATGCTAGAAGAGAAAATATAAGATATATTACTTCTGTTATTTATGGTGATGAAGGTAAAAAAGTTATAGATGTTCTTCTTCCAAAATATATTCAAGAAGGTAGAAAAACTGGTTTTGTTGCTTCTTATAATCTTGGTTTTAGATCTTGAGATGCAGCACCAAAAGTATTGCTTAAATTATTGTAAAACATTCACTACCTTTTGGTAGAATTGCTCTTAATCTATTTTGGTGATTGAGCTTGTCTTTAGTTGATAGATATTATACCGATGGAATTTACTAAAAAAGATCTTAATAAAACACTTTGGGTTAAACCAAATGATTTAGATAATCAAAGAGTTTGGTGGAAAGTTGATGCAACAGGAAAAACACTTTGAAGATTAGCAACTGATATTGCAAAAAAATTGTTATGAAAACATAAATCATTTTATTGTGATTTTTGGGATTGTGGTGACTTTGTTGTAGTTGAAAATATACAAAATATAGCTGTTACATGAAGTAAACAACTTAATAAACTTTATTATGATTATAGTGGTTATAAAGGAAATCTAAAAACAACAACTTTTACAGAAATTCTCAAAAAGAAACCAGAAAGAATTTTGAAAGAAGCAGTTAGATGAATGCTTTCAAAAAATAAACTTAGAGATAAAAGAATGAAAAGATTAAAATTAATTGTAGGAACAACAAATCAATATGATAATTTTAAACCTATTAACCTTTATAAATAATGGCAAACAAAGAATATCATTATGCAATTGGTAGAAGAAAAGAAACTAGTACTGTTGTAAAGCTTTTTAGCAAAGGTACTTGAAGTTTTGTTATAAAAACAGCGAAAGGTATAGAAAAAACATTACAACAATATTTTGGAGGTAATGAATATTTATACCAAAATGCAATAGCTCCATTTACTACTTTGGGACCTGATTATCTCAAAAAATTTGATGCTCAAATCAAAATAGTTTGATGAGGTATATCTGGACAATCAGATGCTATTAAATTAGCTTTTGCCAGAGCATTGATTGATCGAAATCCAGAAATAAGACCAACATTAAAACCATATGGACATCTTAAAAGAGATGCTAGAATTAAGGAAAGAAAGAAACCATGATTAAAAAAAGCGAGAAAATCACCTACATGGTCAAAAAGATAATTATTTTCAAGAAGATCCCGTTTATTCGGGATTTTTTTGTTGATTATATTTCTTTTATTATTATTATCTTTTGAATTATTTTATTTTATTATCTTAATTTTATGAAGAAGGATATTGTTCTTTTTGGAATACAAGGTTCATGAAAGTGAACACAAGCAGATCTTTTGATGAAAAGACTTCAAGGTTTTTTGTATTTTGAGCCAGGTCAGATTTTTAGAGCTTTAAAATCAAATGATAATGTTTTTTGACTTCATATTAAAGATCGTATGGATCAATGAAAATTAGTAGATGATGCTGTTACTTTTGGTATATTTGATATTTATAAACATCTTTTGCATCCATGAGAATATATGTTAGTTGATTGATTTATGAGAACATTGGAACAGATGTACTACTTTCTTAATCAAGAATATGTTTCTAAGAGAGATTTTATATGAATTCATTATAATCTAAAAAAAGAAGAAGCTATTGAAAGATTATTGATGAGATCAAAAATAGAAAACCGTAAAGATGATACAGAAAAGTCAATTACTACCAGACTTGATATTTATGAGAGAGAAACAAAACCGGTTATAGACTATTTGGATAGTTTGGGTAAAATTATTCATATAAATGCTCATCAATCTATCGAAGATATCTATAATCAAACAATATCTGCTTTGGAACAACACTGAGTACTTTAAAATTTTATATTTTAGTATGAATTTTTGGTTTTGAGTATGAATTTTGCTGATTGTTATAATTATTGGATTGGTTATATGGTTTATTTTTTTTGCTTTTTTTGGTATTTTCAAAAAAACCGTATCAGCTCCCTATATAAGTTCTTTTGATAAAGATATTCTTTTGATGAAAAATAATTTATCATTGGAAAAATGAAAAACATTAGTTGATTTGTGATGTGGTGATGCTAAGGCATTGAGATTTTTTGTAAAAACGTTTGGAATAGTAGGATATTGATATGATATCAATAATTTTGCTATTTTTTTTGGGAGAACTTTAAATTTCTTACTAGGTTTTTCCAATACTATATTTCTTTTTAAAAAAAATTTTTTAAACATTGATTTGTCTCAATTTGATTATATTTATCTTTATCTTTTTCCTCAACAGTTGGTTGTTATAGAGGATTGGATATGGAAAACTATGAAAGAGGATGCTGTTATTATTTCAAATTCTTTTCAATTTAAAAAACATCACCCTTTTCAGATTATCAAAAATAAAAAAGGAAAATCTTGTATTTTTTTGTATAGAAAGTAAATTTTTATTTTTTGAAAGCAATTCTACGAGTTGTGAATGTTGAAATTTCTACATTGCCTCCAAGTCCATATTTTTGCTTAATTAGTGCTAAAGCTCATTTTATATCAATTATTCATTGTGTATTCGGTAAAACGATACCACTAATATTTGTTTGCTTATTGATTACAAATATTCCATAATCTTTGGGTGATAAGGTTAATAGCTTTTGGATATCTTGTTGAATCTGAATTTCTTTTACGATATCTATAGTAATAATAGAAACATTTTTTTCAACATTTTTGAGTAATGCATGATACAGTATTTCTATTAGTTCTGTGAGTGTTTTATCTGTTGTAAGTACTCCATTGGAAAGAATCAGATTGTTATTAACATCAAATAATGAGAAAAAAAGTCAGATTTTGTCTGTTTTGTTGTAAAAAGAAAGGAGTTTTGTTTTTATTTGTTCGAGCATAGTATTGATTATAAGATAAGAGTTATTGGAGTTGATAGTTAATTATATGTCTTTTGCAATATTAATCATAGTATTTTAAGTCTGATTCTTATTTTATTTTTCTACATTCCAAGTAAAATCTTTTTTCTTCTGATTCTCCCATAGAAAATGTTTTTCTAGGTAAAACTCAGTCTATTACTACTGTTTTGAAAAAATCTTTTTTGTCCATGATAGGTAACCAAAATCCCATATTATTTGGTTGAGATCATAATTTTTCGGTTGTTTCTTCTCAATGGATATAATCTATTTTTGTGTCAGGATGAGATTTGATGTAATCATCTAGAAAGAGTTGTAAATTTCAAACTTCTAAATTTAATTTTGGATTAGTGATTGTAATATTTCCATATTTGTTGTTGTAGACAAAATGTATATACTGAATGTTTTCTTCTGGTTTTTTGAGATTGTTTTTCATTTCTGCTTTTGTGTCGAATTCTTGGATCTGAACAGATGAACCTATGTTGTGCGAAAATTTGTCTAATTCTGTCAATACATTGGTTGGGTTTACATTAAATAACACTCTATGAATAGGTTCAAAGGTTAGTCATTCGTCATGGACATTAACAATTTCTACCAAAGCAAATCTTGATAGGTGATCTGATTTTTCTGTTTCAGTAAGTGATTTTTTCTTTTCTTCTCGGATAGCTTTTGCGGTAGCCAGAGAATGATTTCAATCTCACATAGCGAATAAAAGGACTCATTTTTCATTCCCTACATTATATTTTTTTTGAAAAACTTCTTTTTGTGCTAATGCTCTAATAGCAGAAATTATTTGATTCAGACTTTCTTTATCATCGATTTTATATCATTTTATATGTCATCAATTCATCATAAGTTCGGTATCGTAAATTTTTGTATACTTTTCTTTGGTGTTGAATAATGGTTCTATCACTGTTTTGTTTTCGTCATCTATCAAAACCATAATATGTGGTAATTCGATACTTGCATCTTTTCTAATTTGTATTCTTGGAGGAAGTCTGTCTATTACCGTACCTTCAGTTGCTCTAATAAGAGTTTGTGACTCTTTGCTATAATCATATGCTTCTAAATCTAGTGCTAAAATAAGTCCTTTTCTTGAATTTGTATGTGATGTTTTTCTGTCTATCAATATCATACATTCACCAATATCTTCCAAAATTCATTCTGAAATGTATTTATCCATGTTTTCTTGAATTTTTTGTATTCTTTGTGGTTTGTCAGATTCTTCTAAATATACTTCTGGGTATGTGATGTGTAGAGTAGAAGGTAAGTTTCCAATTTTTTCAGCAAGTTCGTTTCGATATTCTGGTTCTGAAGTGTATTGATCACAAGCTACTACAGCTCGTTTGTTTAGATCTATTTCTTTTTTTGGTAAAAGAATATTGGGAATTTTAATTCAAATGTCTGTGAAATTTGCTGTCATATTATAGTATCAAAAAATAAAAAACTCTTGAAGAATTATTTTTTTTGTTTGTCTATCATAGTAATTGTTTTGAAATTTTCAATTATAAAAAAAACTGAATGGTAAATAATCATTCAGCTTCTTATTTTCTTATCAAAAAAATCTTTTTATTCGTACTCTGAAAGATCAAATTCCGGAAATATCAATTTTATTTCCCTTATTGCACTTTCGTGTGAATCAGAGGCGTGAATAGCATTCGAAGGTATTCCTTTTTTATACGCTTCTTTGTCTCCGTATAATTCCCGAATTGTGCCGGGTTCAGCCTTGTTTGGGTCTGTAGCTCCGATAAGTTTTCGAAAATCCCCAATAACATCTTCTGAACTAGGATGTGTAATTATCATTGCTAATACCGGTTTTTCAACGGTAAATTGCCACAATCCTGTGAAAAAACTTTTTTCTTTGTGTTCTGCATAAAATTCTTTGGCTATTTCTTCATTAAATTCGAATATTTTTATAGCCAGTGTTTTAAAGCCACCGTTTTGAATTTGTTCCAAAATTTCTGCAGATTTGTCTGTAGCACCGTTTTTGATGTACGAAAATGTAATTTTTTTTGTTTTCATATAATGTAATTTTTTATTTTTTTGATAGTATATATTTTACTCTAAAAGTCAATAAAAAATTATTAATGGTAGGATTATACTTTTATTTTTAATGAAATTTGACAAAAATAAGAATCTGAATATATTTTTAATATGATATTTTATTCGTTATTATATCATGAAAAAAGCTATAGAAAATTTAGATAAAGATCCAGTTCTTGTTGTATGAACTTGAACTAGCAAAATAGGACAATCTATTGCTAATTTATTGATTTCTAATTTTGATGTAATCAAAACATCTAAAGATGCGACAGATTTTACGAAACTAGATATTTTGAATATTCAATCTATTAAGGACTTTATAAAACACTATCTAGAAATTTATGGTAAAAAAAAATTAAAAACAATTTTTCTTAATAGTTGAGTAATGAATATTTGAGATACTATAAATCGTTCTAATTTTTATAGAAGATCAAATAATTGAGATCCAAGTATAAATACCCATTTGTATAATGTCGTTCTTCTTGAAAGATTACAAATGTCTTGAATAGTAAATACTGAAACAAAGGTTATATATAATTCATCTGTTCAAATTATTGATAATAAGCCATGATATGAAGATTATGCTCAGATGAAATCATTAGTAAGTAATCTATTGTTAAATGATGATCGTTGGAATACAACAGTATTATGTACTTCTCTTGTTGAATGAACAATAATGGCAGAAAAATTTAAAAATACTTTAAATCAAAATTGAAATGATTGATTTCAAAATTTTATTGAAAAAAATATGCCGTATTGACAGCCATCTTTAGTGGATATTGATAATGCTGTTGAACAAATTATTTTGTATAAACAAGAAACTAAATGAAAGATTGTATTTGTAGATGGTTGATCTGTTAAAAAAAATAAACCAGAATCTATAGATGATGATTTTCTTTTTTATGATAAAAAATCAAATAGTTTATTACCATATAAGGATTTATATTATAAATAAAAAATAATGACAATCTTTGGAAGAGTATGATAGAATATGATTCTGAAAATATACGAAAAAGTAAATTCGGTGTCAAACAAAACAAGATTTTTTAAAACTATATCGTAAAACTTTCTGATGAGAAATTTTGATATATTCTACCTGCTTGTGCTGTAAATTTTAAAACACAATAATCGGGATCGCTAACTCCTTTTGGATAATACATTTCATCTCCCTCTTTCCAAATTCTTTTTTTTGTTTTTTCATCCTGTAATACCTCCATTTTTCCTTTCAGCATAACTCCTTTGAAAAATCTAGCATTATAGAAATAAATAGCTGATTTTTGGTTTTTCGTATATTGTCTAACACGCATAGAAGAGGTATTAGTGGTGAAATAAAAAATTTTTCCATCTTCTATTTCTCTTGGTTTCAACATTGCTTTCAAATTTGGGAATCCATCTTCGTCAACGGAGCTTATTATTGTGTTATTTGCTATTTCTATTATTGACGATACTGTTTTTAAAATATCTTTTGTCATATTGTGTTTTTAAGGATAAATATTTTATTTGTTTTCTGATTTACATTCTGACTTTCGACTGTAGAAGAGATAAAAAGGATATGTCTCATAACGTTCGAGCCTTGTACGATGTATGAAATATGTCGTTACAGATTTGGGGGAGGTTTAAAAATAACCAATAGAATAATAATTATTTCTTTTTAGCTCATTTTCAGCTCAATACTGGCTCATATCTTGTTGATTTACTAAAGCCTATTGATTTGATTATTCAATTCTTTTCTAAAAGATTTAAGTCTCTTTTTATCGTTGCTAGACTTACATTGTATTGACTAAGTAGGTCTTTTGCAGTTACCGATAAATGTTCTTTGATATATGCAGAAATATGAACTTGTCTATTGTTTAAACGAGCCATAATGAGTTTGTTTTCAAATTGTTCATCATCTTTGATACTTT